>JBKHJS010000083.1:0-9986 GCA_046537995.1 Desulfobacterales bacterium | reverse complement strand
CTAAGGGGCATGGGAGTGAATCAGGGGTGCGCTTTTGTGGCGGGCCGGATCTTACTTGTTTCAATCACCGGGGCTTTCAACAGGATACATGAATTGCGCCGAATCGTAGCAGATAAACGGGACAAGGCTGTCCTGCGGGATGTGCGTGACACCCTCGGGGATCATGATCACCGCGGGGGTCCGGGCCATTGCCGCCATTCGGCTTTTGAGTTTTTTTGGAAAAACCGCGGTTTCCTCCTGCTCCCGGCCAAGATCGCACTGCACAAACTGGGTCCAATCGGACTGCCCCTGGACCGAGTGCGCAAGACGGCCGCGGAGCCAAAGATACGGGCAATGATTAAAACCGGCAATCTTTCGCAGGGCGGGATACACGAGCATCATAAAGGCGATTTCATTGGAGGCCGGCCCGCCGGGAAGCACAAATACCGGCTTGCCGTCCAAAATGCCCATGCCCACCGCCTTGCCCGGCCCCATGCGCACCCTGTGAAAAATCATATGGCATCCCAGTGATTCCAGCACCCGGACCACCAGGTCCCGGTCGCCTTTCCAGGCCCCGCCCGAGGTGATCAGCACATCTGCCCACGCAGCCATGTCCCGGATGGCTGCGCCAATTTCGGCCTGGGTATCTCCGGCGACATTCATCCGCACATCAAATCCGTCTGCTGCCAGCCATGCCTGCTGCAGGGCGATATTGCTTGCATAAATCTTTCCGGGGACAAACGCGCTGCCCGGAAGCAGGATTTCACTGCCGGTTGCCAGCAGCCCGACCCGGGGGCGGCGAAATACAGTCACCCTTGAGATGCCACCTGCCACAAGCAGCCCAATGAGCTGAGGAAACAAAATCTGCCCGGTATCTGCGATCAACTCCCCCTGCGCCACGTCCTTGCCCTTTTCCAGGACATTTCTGCCCGGGGCGGCATCGGCAAAAACCCGGAGCTCTGCCCTGCCCTGATCCGTGAATTCTTCTGCCACAACCGCATCCGCGCCCGGCGGGATCGGGGCGCCGCTTAAAATGCGCAGCGTCTGGCCCGGACGGATTGCCTGCCCGGCCGCATCGCCGGCTGCCAGGCGGCCGATAACCGTGAGCCCGGCCGGATCGTTGCGGCTGGCTCTTGCAAGATCCGATGCCACCACGGCATACCCGTCTTTTAAAGAAACATCGGCCGAGGGCGAATTCACCCGGGCAAAAACCGGCTCTGCTGCCACCCGGCCCGCAGCCCGGTCCACGGGAAGCTCGCAGGTGGCCCCGGGGCCAACGTGTTCCAGGGTCAGCCGGTAGGCCTCGTCATAGCCGATATCATGGCGGCTGCTGCTCATTTTTCACCTCCGCTGAACCTGCTTCAGACATGCATGAATCGGTGTCCGTCCGAAAACATTGGATTTGCCGACAGACACTATCGAATTTTCTTTCCCAGAATCCGGGTGGAATTGACCACTGCGATCAGGGCCGTGCCCACGTCGGCAAACACGGCCGCCCACATGGTGGCCAAGCCCGCAATTCCCAGGGCGATGACCGCGCCCTTGACCGAAAGGGCGATGAAAATGTTCTGCCACACAATAACCCGGGTTTGCCTGGCAATGGTCACGGCTTCGGCCATCCTGGCCGGAGAATCGGCCATGAGCACCACGTCTGCGGTCTCAATGGCCACATCCGAGCCAAGTCCGCCCATGGCCACGCCCACATCGGCCCTGGCAATGACCGGGGCGTCATTGATCCCGTCGCCCACAAATGCGATCCGCCCGAGGCCCGCATTTTCCGCCTGAATCCGCTCCAGGGCGGCAACCTTGTCTTCGGGCAGCAGGTCGGCAAAATGACCGTCCAGCTCCAGGCGATCGGCAATATAATCCGCAGCGCACTGATTGTCCCCGGTAAGCATGAGGATCCGGTCAATTCCGTTGGCCCGCAGCGATGCGATGGCCGGGCCGGCGTCTTCCCTGATGCGGTCGCCGATGAGGATATAGCCCGCGTATTTTCCCGCCACGGCCACGTGCGCCACGGTCCCCTCGATCATGCACTGATCATGCGGGATGTCATGGCTGTGCATGTAGCGATCGTTGCCCACGATCACCGCTGTACCGTCGAATTGCACCTGCACCCCGCTTCCGGAGGTTTCCACGTGACCGTTGACCCGTTCCGGGTCCACCCGGTGTCCCTTGTTTTCGTAAGCCGCCACGATGGCCCGGGCAATGGGGTGATTGGAATGCTGCTCTGCCATGGCGGCAAATTCAAGTACCTGCTCCGGGGTATATCCATTGTGATGCACCACCTGATCCACTTCAAAAACCCCCTCTGTCAGGGTGCCGGTTTTATCAAAGATCACGGTTTTGAGCCCGGCCAGCGCGTCAATAAAATTGGAGCCCTTGACCAGAATCCCGTGCCTGGAGGCCCGGCCGATGCCGCCGAAATAACCCAGGGGGATACTGATGACCAGTGCGCACGGACACGAAATCACCAGCAGCACCAGGGCCCTGTATACCCATTGTTCAAG
Organism: Desulfobacterales bacterium; assembly: GCA_046537995.1. GTDB lineage: Bacteria > Desulfobacterota > Desulfobacteria > Desulfobacterales > Desulfosalsimonadaceae > Desulfosalsimonas. The sequence goes on along the minus strand of JBKHJS010000083.1, from coordinate 7,497 downwards.
GACCGCGCCGGTGATCAAAAGCGGGGGGACAAACGCGACCCCCATGGCTGCAAGCACCACGGCAGGCGTGTAATAACGGGCAAACACGGTAATGAAGTTTTCGGTGGTGGACTTGCGCGCAGCGGCATTTTCCACCAGTTCCACCATTTTGGCAATGGAGGACTCCGCAAACGGCTTGGTCACTTCCACCAGGAGGGTGCCGTGCATGTTAATGCCGCCGGCCATTGCGGGATCACCGGTCTCCACCCGGCGCGGCACGGACTCGCCCGTGAGCACCGAGGTATCAACCTGGGAATCGCCTTCCAGAATACGGCCGTCCAGGGGAATTTTTTCCCCGGGCTTGACCACGATGACATCGCCAACGGAAACACTTTCCGGGGCCACCCGGGAAACGCCCCCGGAGGTCCTTAAATTGGCGAAATCCGGGCGCTGCTCCAGCAGCGAGGCAATTGAGCGCCTGGATCTGGATACGGCCAGGTTCTGCAGAAACTCCCCGGCCCGGTAAAAAACCATTACGCCCACGGCCTCGGAAAAAGCCCCGATGGCAATGGCCCCGATGGTGGCAATGGCCATGAGCACATTTTCGTCAAAAAAATCGCGCCTTGCCACGGTGCGCCCGGCGGCCGCCAGAACGCGCCCGCCGGCGGCCAGGTAGGCAGCGGCCAAAAGCACGGCAAACACGGCCGGCGGCACACCAAGGCCTTCATAATATTCGTACACCAGCACCAGCACGAACAGCACCGCGGCCGCAGCGATCTTTGCGCTTTCGAGTTTGATCCGGAAGGCTTTGCCTGCATCCGCGTCTTCCCGTCGGCCCGGTCGCGACAAGAATTCAAGCTCCACCCCCGGCTCCAAATCCTTTACCACGCGCCTGGCCGCATCCGTGTCATCGGCATCCAGATGAAGCGTCAACGTGCCAAAATCAATTGTGGCAGCACGGACGCCCTGCGTGTTATTGAGTGCATCTTCAAGCTTCTGGGCGCAAACCGCGCAATCCAGATTATTTACCCGGTATTTCTGCATGAATTTGGTTTCCTGGTTTTCTCTACTCGCGAATATGCTGCAAGCCGAGGTTGAGCACCTGGCGGATATGTTCATCATCCAGGGAATAGTAAACCACCCTGCCTTCCCGCCGATGCTTGACGATGCGGGAATGCTTCAGCAGTTTCAACTGGTGCGAAACCGCGGACTGCTTCATATCCAGCAGGGCGCACAGGTCGCATACGCACATCTCGGATTCTGACAGGGCCCACAAGATCGAAATACGGGTGCGATCACCGAATATCCTGAAAAAATCCGCCAGTTCGCATAGCTCGGCATCTCCGGGCATGGCGGCCTGTACGGTCTCCAGGGTTTGCCGGTGAATGATCCGGGTGCTGCAGACTTCCGCGGTTTCTTCGGTTTCGTTTAGAACCCCGGCTTTTAACGGCATGTTGCAAAACCCCTTTTTATATTATCATATGAACATATATTAATATAATACGCAGCAAACGGATTTGTCAAACGATTTTTCAGGTAACACTTCCGAGTGTATCAGATTCGGTCGGCAGTGAAAAAGAACTACCCGGAATTTGACAATTTTTGTCAAGGCGTTTAAATTATTTACATATGATAACGCTTTGCTCGGAGGAGAGGTTGATTCTGGTAATTGGCGAAATCCTCGTGGATATTTTTCCGGAATACCGCCGGATTGGCGGGGCACCGTTTAATTTTTCATATCATCTGCACAGGTTTGGCTGGCCCGTAAAATTCGTCTCCCGCATCGGCGAGGATGAAACCGGCCGGGAGATCCTGGAGCTTTTAAAGCGCCACAACTTTGGCGCCGACCATGTACAGGTCGACGCCCGGCATCCCACCGGCAGGGTACTGGTGCATCCGGACGGTTCGGGTAACCACGAATTCGAGATCCTGCCGGATGTTGCCTATGATCATATCGAACTGCCAGATGCACCCGAGGCAATCACCGGCAACCCCCCTGCCCTGATTTATTTCGGCACCCTGGTTCAGCGCACTTCAGCCGCTTTCGGGCGGCTCCAGGATTTTCTGGAAAACCGCAGCCCGGAGACCCGGTGCCTCTATGATATAAACCTGCGCCCCGGCTGCTACAACACGGAAATCGTGCGCAAATCCCTATGGCAAACCGATATCCTGAAGATCAACGAGGCGGAAGTCGCCATGGTCCGCGATATGCTCAACAGCCCGCTGCCGGAAAACCGGTTCATCGATTGGCTCATGCGGGAGTACAAAATCGAGATGGTCTCCCTGACCCGCGGAAACGCCGGAAGCGAACTGATTACCCCGTACTCGCGGAACAAGGCAGGCGTGCCTGAAACAGGGCCAGTGACCGATTCTGTAGGCGCCGGGGATGCGTACGCGGCCATGCTGGCCTGGGGGTATCTCAACGATTGGCCCCCGGAACGCATTCTCACGGAAGCCTCAGCGTTTTCGGCCCGGATTTGCCAAATACAGGGCGCAATACCCGATGACCAAGCATTTTATGAATCGTTTATAGATAGAATAACGGGAGAAAAACATGCCTGAAACGGGAAAACCGCTATACATTCAAATGTTCAGCATTCACGGCCTGGTCCGATTTGAAAACCCGGAACTGGGCAGAGATGCAGATACCGGTGGCCAGGTCCTTTACGTGACCGAACTGGCCAAGCACTTAAGCGGCCGCGACGATATCCGCAAGGTGGATCTTTTCACGCGTCTCCTTGACGATCCAAGGGTCTCTGACGACTACGCCCGGCCCGTTGAACAATACAACGACAAGTGCCGGATTGTCCGCATTCAATGCGGAGGCAAAAAATATATGCGCAAGGAACTGCTATGGCCGTATCTGGATGAATACATTGACAAAACAATCAAGTTCATCAAGAAGGAAAACGAATGCCCCGAGGTGTTCCACGGGCATTACCCGGATGCGGGATACGTGGCCATGAACCTTGCCGAGCTCTACGACCTGCCGTTTATCTTCACCGGTCATTCCATGGGGATTCCAAAAAAGCAAAAGCTTTTAAACGACGGAATGAAGGAATCCGACATTGTCAAAAAATACAGGATCGATGTCCGCATCGACACCGAGGAAGAGATCCTGAAAAACGCGGACCTGGTGGTGACCAGCACGAACCAGGAGATCACGGAACAATACGGCATTTATACAAACGCTGAATTCCCGAAATACAAAGTCATTCCGCCGGGTATCGACGTGGAGCGCTTTCATCCCTATTACCACGACCGTCTGCCTGAAACCGAAAAACCCGAATTTGCCAAATACGCCCAGGCCAACATGCTCGCACAGTTGGAACGCTTCTTCATGTATCCGGACAAGCCCCTGATACTGGCGCTTTCCCGGCCGGACAAGCGCAAAAACATCTCCGGATTGATTCAGGCCTACGGCGAGGACCGGGAGCTTCGGGCCATGGCCAACCTGGCCATTTTTGCCGGCATCCGCAGGGACATCAATGAAATGGAGGAAAACGAAAAGGATGTGCTCACCCGGATGCTGCTGATGATGGATCGCTATGACCTTTACGGCAAAATGGCCATCCCCAAGAAACACGACCCGGAATACGAAGTGCCGGAGTTATACCGGATCGCTGCGGAAAAACGGGGCGTGTTCGTCAACCCGGCACTGACAGAGCCCTTTGGCCTGACCCTGCTGGAAGCCTCGGCCACCGGACTGCCGCTTGTTGCCACCAATGACGGCGGCCCACGCGACATCATCGGCACCTGCGAAAACGGCATCCTGATTAACCCCAACAACACCACCGAAATCGCCGATGCCATTAAAAAAATCCTCATAGATGAACAACTGTGGGAGGATTATTCCAAAAAGGGAATCATGAACGTGCGCAGGTACTATACGTGGGAAAGCCATGCAGATACCTATACAAAAGAGATCCGGCCGATTATTGAAAAAACCGCCGCAGCCCGGCCCGCTGCAACGAGAACCGCAAACCCGGTGGGCAAGCGCCTGTCCAAGGTCCAGCGCTTTTTGATCAGCGATATTGACAACACCCTGATCTGCGACAATGACAGCCGGAAAAATTCCGGTTACAAGGAAGAACTGATCCAGTGGCTCCGGGAAAACCAGCAGAAAGTGGGTTTTGGCGTGGCAACTGGCCGGCGCTCCCATTCGGCCATCAGCGTGCTTGAAGAACACGGGTTTCCCCGGCCCGACGTGGTCATCTCGGACGTGGGCACGGAAATCTACTACGGCAGCGATCTCCAGTACGACAGGGGATGGGATGCGCATATCGCCAGCCGCTGGAACCGGGAAAAAATCATGGACCTGCTCTCGCAATTCGATTTTCTGGAACTCCAGGACGAATCCGCCCAGCGGAAATACAAGCTCAGCTATAACATGGAGCCCGGCAAGGACCGGCTGGCCAAGGTCCACACCAAGCTGGCCAAAAGCCGGCTGCGATATACCCTGATCTACTCCCACGAACGGTATCTGGACATCATTCCCTACCGGGCATCCAAGGGCAAGGCGATCCGGTACCTGAGCTATAAATGGGAAATGCCCATAACCAATTTCCTGGTAAGCGGGGATTCCGGAAATGACGAGGAAATGCTCCGCGGCGAGCAGTACGGCGTGGTCGTGGGCAATTACAGCCCGGAGCTCGAACACCTCAAGAGCGTAAGCAAAATCTATTTTGCCGGCAAGCCCTGCGCCGGGGGCATCCTGGAAGGTATCCGGAAATACAACTTTACCAAAGGCGTACCGGAGGAATCCTGACGGGTGAAAAGTCCGCATTGCATTTCCACGGCGGAACCTGCTTGACACGAGCCGGAAAACCGGCATACTTCTTAAAGGTTACAGGCAGCCGACAGATACATGGATTTCATCCTCACCCACATACCGGAGTGCAGACACATGAAACGGATTTTTACGGTAATTGCCATAATCATTCTGATCGCCGCGGGGTCACCGGCGCAAGCGGAAAACAGCGGCCCCGGGCTCAACGTATTTGTCAGCATCCCACCCCAGAAATATTTCGTCAAACAAATCGCCGGAGATCGGGCCGACATCCGGGTCATGGTGTCCCCGGGCGCCCATCCGGCCACCTACGAACCAACACCCCGGCAGATGGCCGCCCTGGCCGAATCAGATATTTACTTTGCCGTGGGCGTGCCGTTTGAGTCCGCCTGGATGGACAAAATCCGCAAGGCAAACCCGGATCTGGCAATTGTCCATACCGGTGCCTGGATCGAAAAACAACCCATTGACCGGGCAGAATCCGCAGGGCACGCCCACGGGGGAAAAGATCCGCACATATGGCTCTCCCCACCGCTGGTCATGATTCAGGCCAGACATATGGCAACAGCATTTATTGCAGCCGACCCGCAGCACGCAGAATTCTACAATTCCCGGTACCGGCAATTCGTATCCGAGCTGGGCGAACTGGATGCAAAACTGCGCAGCCTTTTTCCGCCCGGTGAGAAGACCCCGGAATTCCTGGTTTTCCATCCCTCCTGGGGGTATTTTGCAGATGCCTACGGCTTAAAACAAATCCCTGTGGAAAAAGCGGGCAAGTCCCCAAAGTCCGCGGAGATCCAGCAGCTTATCAAGCATGCGCGGCAGAAAAAAATTCAGACGGTGCTGGTGCAGCCGCAGGTTTCAAGCCGCGCCGCCGAAGTGATTGCCCGGGCCATTGACGGAAGCGTGGTTGACGCGGACCCGCTGGCTGCAAACTGGCGGGAAAATCTCCTTTCCGTGGCCGAACAAATCCGTCAGGCAGCGAGGTAAACAAAATGGCAGAGCCGGTGATTACTGCCGAGAAAGTATTCTTCTCCTATGACGGCGTACCTGTCATCGAAAACGCCAGCTTCAGCGTGGCGGAGCGGGAATTTCTGGCCATTATCGGTCCCAACGGCAGCGGCAAGTCCACGCTGGTCAAGCTCATGCTCGGGCTCTTAAGGCCGGATTCCGGAAAAATCCGCGTTTTCGGCAAGTCTCCGCGAAAAATTTCCCACTGCTTCGGTTACGTGCCCCAGGATGTGGCCATTAACCGTTCCTTTCCCATTTCCGTGATCGACGTGGTATTAATGGGCCGGCTGCGCCACCGCGGAAGTTCCCGTATCCGGGACCGGGACCGGAAAGCGGCCGTGGACTCACTAGAACGCATGGGCATGGCCGGATACGAAAATCGCAAGATCGACGATCTTTCCGGGGGCCAGCGGGAACGGGTATTTATCGCCCGGGCCCTGACCACGGATCCAGACATCCTGATTTTAGACGAACCCACCGCCAGCGTGGACACCGGCGGCCAGGCCGAGCTCTATTCCCTGCTCAGGGAACTCAACCGCACAAAGACCATTATCATGGTCAGCCACGACCTGATGGTCATGTCCTCGTACGTGACCGCCGTGGCCTGCGTCAACCGGAATGTCTATTACCATGACCAGGGGGAGATCACCCAGGATATGCTGGACATGGGATACCAGTGCCCGGTGGAACTCATCGCCCACGGCCAGCCCCACCGGATTTTAAAGACCCACGAGGACAAATCATGATTGAAGCACTGCAGTTCGAGTTCATGCGCAACGCTCTTTTTGCCGGCCTTTTTGCCAGCCTGATCTGCGGCGTGATCGGCACTTTCGTGGTGGTCAACCGGCTGGTTTTCCTCACCGGCGGGATCGCCCATGCCGCCTATGGCGGAATCGGGGTGGCCCTGTTTTTCGGCATCCCCTATGTCTTCGGCACGCTGGGATTTTCCCTGGGCGCGGCCCTGGTCATGACTGCGGTGACCATGAAGACCCCCGAGCGTTCAGATACCTTTATCGGGGTATTGTGGGCCGTGGGCATGGCCATCGGTATCATTCTCATCGACCTGAGCCCGGGCTACAACGTGGACCTGATGAGCTACCTGTTCGGCAGCATCCTGGCCGTACCCGCAGGGGATGTCTGGTGGATGACCGGCATGGGGGCTGTCACCCTGGCGGTGACGATCTATTTTTACCGGGACATGATCGCCATTTCCTATGACGTGGAATTTGCCCGGCTCCGCGGCGTTCCGGTCCATCTCCTCTACTTTGTCTTCATGGCACTGGTGGCGGTCTCCATTGTGTTTATCATCCGGGTGGTCGGCCTGATCCTGGTGATTGCGCTTTTGTCCATTCCGCCGTATATTGCGGAAAAGTACGCCAAATCACTGGGCGCGATGATGGTCATCGCAGTTATCCTGTCGGCCGTGTTCAATATCACCGGGCTGTGGGCGGCCTATATGCTGGATCTCACTTCCGGGGCCAGCATTATCCTGGCAGCGGCGGCGGGATTTTTCATCTCCCTGGCAATTGATCTGCTGATAGCCCGCCGGCGCAAACGCGCGGCCGCACAATCCCGCACCGAAAGCTCCCCGGCCTGCGGGTAATGAAATTTTCAAGCACCGGGAGGTTTTGAAGCCTTCCGGTGATAGACGGGGGGAACCTGTCGCGAGGTCTGGACAGGGGCGGACGGCAGGGATGATTTGTGAGATGCATTGAGCG
>JBKHJS010000082.1:0-9987 GCA_046537995.1 Desulfobacterales bacterium | reverse complement strand
CTGATGTCTTTTCGGCAGGCCGGAAATAGTAGATTCGGCCGTTGCTGCGGCGGGTCTGGATCGTTTTCGAGCCGGCCAGCTCGGTTACCTGATGTTCCACGGCCTCCAGGGGCAGGCCTAGGCCGGCGGCGATATCCTGTGCCGTGCAGGGCCGGCGGGAAAGCATCTCCAGGATCTGCTGGTTCATGTCTTCTTTGTTGCCCTCCCGGCTCTGAGCACTGAATTCGGCAATCAACTCGGCGCGACGATCCAGTTTTTCGGCAAGCCGCTGAAGCTTTTCCTCGGAAACCCGTCTGGCATCTTTTTCAGCCGGCGGGCGCACCGCAGTGTTGACATGGATGCGGTCCGGGTTGATCGCCGCAATATGCGAGCCAAAGGCGGCCATCGCATCCTCTGTGTCGTTGACACCCTTAATGATAAAAATTTCCAGCCAGATCTGCCCGGAATAAACCGACCGGAAATCCGCAAGCCCCTGAATCATGGCTTTAAATGAAATATCCGGATGCGGCCGGTTGATCCTTTGAAAGCTCCGGTCATCAAAGGCATCAAGCGAGGGCAGCACCACGTCGGCAGCCACCAGCACACCGCGCACATCCGGGGACCCAAGCAGCGCGCCGTTGGTCAACACCGCCACCGGGACATCAGTCATTTCCTTGATCTTTAAAATAATCTCCCCGATCCCGCTGTGCAGGCAGGGCTCGCCCGAACCGCCGACTGTAACGAAATCCGGCCGCACCCCGGAGCGAAGCTTATTTTGGAGCTCGGAAATGATCTGTTCAGCCGGGATGTATGGTTTACGTTCTGTCGTGGTCTGCGGCGTTCGCCCGATCTGACAGTAAATACAGTCATACGTGCAGGTCTTGTAGGGCACGATATCCACGCCCAATGAACGCCCCAGGCGCCTGGAAGGCACCGGGCCGTATATCAGTGAGGTTGTTGTTTTCTGATCTCTGGGCATTTTTGATTTCCTTTGAAAAAATCCGCTCAATCCCAGGGCTGAAGCGTCTTGGCCACTGCGTTGATTTTGCTCGACAGCATTTCCCACTCGATGCGAACGGATTTTAAAAGCTCATCCCAGTGGCCGAAAACGTCATCGAGATTCGCCGGCTTCTTTACCACCGGGGTTTTCTGGATTTGCGCGTACATATCGGAAAGAAGCCTGGCACAATTGCGCCGGTCCAGCTTTTTGCCGGTCTGCCGGGCGTTATCCGCCCAGTTTCGGCCTTTGCCTGCGAAAAATTCGCCGATCGCCCCGGCAAATGCTTTTTGCGGGGCATTGGCAGACAGCAGACGGCCGTTTATTCCGTCTTTGACCACCTCGCGCACGCCTGAAGCATCCAGTGCGATCACCGGGGTTGCCGCTGCCATGGCTTCGGCAACAACCATGCCCTGGGTTTCGGTTTTGGAGGCAAAAACAAACAGGTCCATGGCGCTGTAGGCGTCGATCAGTTCCTGCCCGGTCTGCTTGCCGGCCATTACCAGCCTTTTGTCCAGGCCTCGGCGAGCGATTTCTTTTTCAATCCCCTCCCGGTCCGGTCCGTCGCCCACCACGAGAAACCAGGCATCCGGATCTTTTTCCAGGTAAGCCCGTACCGCCTTTGCCAGGTAATCCAGATTTTTCTCCGGGGCGAGCCGTCCGAGGTGGCCGATAAGCCTGGCATTTTCCGGGATTCGGAAGCGTTTTCGAAACCGGGCGCCCTGCCCGGCGGCAAACGCCTCAAAATCCACTCCCGTGGGAATTTCCGCCACAGGTGTTTTTACGCCCCGCTGTTTGATCAGATCCGCCACGCTTTTGCTCGGCGCCACCACCTGCGTACACATATTGGCATAAGCCGTGGTCATTTTGATGACAAACCGTTTCATTACCGGCGACTGCGAGGAGACATAATGGGTATATTCCTCGTACAGGGTATGATGGGTAAATATCAGCGGCAGATTCCGCCGGTAAGCCACCCGCATGGCTGCATCCCCGAGAAGAAACGGGTGATGGCTGTGAATGATATCCGGTTCAAATTCTTCGATTTTCTCGTCAATAATAAACGGAATGGGAATGCGGACGGAAAAATCGCTTCCGTTGAAATTCTGTATGGCAGGCACCCGCAGCACCCGGGGATCCTCTGGGCTGCCGGCCTGATTGTCGAGAAAGGTCGGAGCCACGATCAACACCCGGTGGCCGAGTTTTCTCAAATCCGCCTCAAAACAGGACACAGATCTTGCCACGCCGCCCACATGCGGCAGATAGGTATTTGTAAACATGCAGATATTCACTTTTTTGACACCTCTTTTCGCAGATGGGGGATGTTTTCCCCTGCAGCCACTGCTGCGTCCTCAAAGCCCGGAATCTCGATCCGGATCTCAGGCGAACGGTCATGCCAGTAACCCTCGATTTCCACCTGTGCGGCCCTGTCCTGCGGGGCAATGCGCACGGTAACAGGACCGTGCGGCGTGGGGGTCGGCCCGAACCGCATGGTTTTCGTCCCGGAAAGCCATTGCGGAAACACCCCGGATCCGATCACCAAGTCGGCGCTTTCTTCCCGGACAAACAGATTGCGCATCATAAGCACCCATTCGGCCGCGGCCCATCCGTGCTGCCCGTCGCCCATGCATCCGCCTTTTGTATGCGGATGGATCGCCTCGGGCCACTGGCCGGTGGGCGAGGCCAGATCCGCCACGTTGCGGATCAGTGCCTGATAGCGCAAGTCCCCGGCCCGAAGCAGGATCTGGGCGATATCCAGGGTCAGGTACGCATTGATCCCGGAATGAATCATGTCCTGGAAAAAGGCGCCTTCATAAAAACACTGGTTCATTAAAAATTCCACGGTATTCATGATTTTCGGGTCCCCGGCCGGGGTAAGCTGCAGGGGATAATCCGCGACCAGGGAACCGATCGCCCCTGCGTCCATGCGGCGATACGGGGATGCCGGCACCGCACCCTGGCTTTTCCACTCCGGAATGGCGGAAATACTGCTGAATATGCACTTTAAAAAATCCTGGTAAAATGCATCGAGCTTCTCGCCCATGGCCGGGCTGTGATATTTGCGGGCCATTGCCGCGGCTTCGCCCAGGCCCGCCAGCCCCCAGAAATCATCCCAGTAATAAAAATCATTGGGTCCCAGGTGTTCGGCGCTGAAACCCGCGGGCAGCAGTCCGCCATGCCGTATTCCGGGCCTTTTCCGGGTGCGCTTTTTTTCAATCCACTCTGCTGCCTTCAGGCCCGTATCAAGCCAGCTCCGGGGAGGTCTGTGTCCGGTCAGGCGCAGGTAGCGGCCCATGATCCAGAGTACCTGGCCGTTGGAATCCCATTCGCCTTCCTGGGACTGGAAATACCCGCTGGTCTTTTGTCTGGCCGGGAAACGATTGATGCACATGGAGCTGCGGCCCAGCATGTTTGCCGCCATCATGGCGTTTAACATCAGGCAGGCATCCCTGAACCAGAACCGGCGGTAGGTATACGGCCCAGGCACCGGATCAAGGGCCGAGAGCATGAGCAGCGTGCGAACCGCCGTATCATAGAGAAACCGGAACTTTTCATCCGGCACTTCCAACAGCGCGGTTTCAGCCAGCAACCCCTCCCAGGTGTGCACAGGGGTTTTCTTGCGCGTACTGCGCGCCGGAATGTCCTTTTTCAGGTCCACGGAAACCCGGAGGCTTTGCTCCTGATCTGTCGGCAGCGGAAAAAATGCAGCAGATGTCGCCATGCCCACCCTGCACTTCACACTGTTAACACTTTGAGATCCGCGCCACTTATCAATCACGTCTCCCTCGGAATAATCCGAGAAAAGTACCTTTTCCGGCTGCCGATCCATGTATATGCGGGCATGCCGGTTGACCAGCCAAAACGGCCGGCTGTGATCCTGAAATTCAATGGATTCGATAAACTGGATACCTTCCGGATTGTAGGGGCGCAGGGCCACCACGAGCCAACCGCCCAGTTTTGCCCGTCCGCGCGAAGAAATCACCGCAAGGGCCGAATCATTCTCCCATTCCATCTGCAGTTCGGTATTGAGGTCAATACCTTCTGCATGGCACCGGTTGACAAGCTTTAACCCGTCCCGGGTATCCAGGTGCTGATCCGTGTCATCGCCCATGCAAGGAATCATTTTCTCTCCCCGGGCATCAATGATCCAGAAGTCCAGGGACCACCCGTCATACAGGGGCGTAACCAGGCCCCGCGGATCCATGATGGGATAGACCGGCAGATCCGGATGCCCGACTGCGGTCCAGTTGCGATGGGTTATATTGACGTGGCTGAAGGCAAAGCCGCGCGGGATAAATGAGTAGTCTCTGGGATTGAACTGCTTTTGCACCCAGAAGGGCCATACCCAGTCCAGATTGTATTGAATCGCCTTGGTATTGATCAGGCCCCTTGCGTGGAATATGATCCCGGCGCGCAGCAGTTCGATGGGTTCCTGGACCTCTGAGGGCTGCGAAAACCGGCGAACCCGGGCGGCGAGCTGAATCGGGTCAATAATGCCGAACCGCTTTGCCGCCCGTTTGACAATAAACTTCCACGGCAGCCATCGGGTAAACATAGGCGCTCCTTTTCGCACATCCGGATACAGACCGGAGATAACTTCCTGTTCCGGTTTTTGCAATCACAAATGCGAGGCATAAAACCATTTGAAATAAAAATATAAATCTTCACTCTTCACTTTCAACGCCGCTACCCCTGCCAGCAAGGTTTGCACTCCGGGGCCGGGGCCGGGCCTGCGGATTGCCCTTTATCGGTTGCCGGAGATGTGGTATTATGACAAATTAATACGGATTCGTAAACCGGATCCCCGAAAATCCGGCACAATAATGCGACGAAACATCTGGAGCTCAACATGTCAGAACATAACAACGACCCCCAAGCCCCGGACGAATCCGGGGAGGAACAGAATTTCGAAGAGCTGTTTGAATCCTACATGAAGGAAATGAAGGATGACCTGCGGGTCGGCGAACAGGTCACCGGTGAAATCATCGCCATTGGCGCGGAAAACGTTTTTCTCAATACCGGCACCAAGATCGACGGGGTGGTGGACAGATCCGAGCTGCTGGACAATGACGGAAAGCTGCCATATCACCTCGGCGATTCCGTAACGCTTTACGTGGTTGCCAAGGATGAGGGCGAAATCCGGCTTTCCAGGGCCATGACCGGGCAAAGCGGCATAAGTCAGCTCTACGAGGCATACCGCAGCAAGGTACCGGTGCAGGGCAAGGTCACCGAAACCTGCAAGGGCGGCTTCCGGGTGCAGGTCATGGGCAAAAGCGCCTTCTGCCCGGTGAGCCAGATGGATACCGCCTATGTGGAAGAACCCGAATCATACGTGGGCGGGGAATATGAATTCCTGGTCACCCGAATCGAGGAAAAAGGAAGAAACATTGTCATCTCCAGGCGGGAACTGCTCAATCGCTACATGGCCGAGCAGCGGGAAGAGTTTTTAAAAACCGCTTCTGCCGGGGATATCGTGGATGGCCGGGTTACCCGGCTGATGCCGTACGGGGCTTTCGTGGAGCTGCACCCCGGAGTGGAGGGAATGGTGCATATTTCCGAAATATCCTGGTCCAGGGTGGAAAAACCCGATGATGTTGTGGCTGTCAATGACCCGGTGCGCGTGAAAATACTCGATATCCGGGAACCGGAGAAACCCGGGGGACAAGGCAGGATTTCGCTTTCCGTCAAGCAGGCTGCAGGCGATCCGTGGCAAAACATCACGGAAAAATTCAGCCACGGCGACAAGGTGGAAGGCCGGGTAACCCGGTGCGCGGATTTCGGGGCATTTGTGGAAATTGCCCCGGGCGTGGAAGGCCTGGTGCATGTCAGTGAAATGAGCTACAAAAAGCGGGTACTCAAGGCCGAAGACGTGGTTTCGCCGGGAGACCGGATTGCGGTCATGGTCAAGTCCGTTGACCCGGAAAAACGCCGGATTTCCCTGAGCCTGAAAGACGCCGAGGGCGATCCCTGGATGCATATCGAATCCCGATACCAGGCGGGCCAGCGGATCACAGGCACCATTGAAAAGAAGGAATCCTTCGGCTACTTTGTGGCCCTGGAGCCCGGAATAGTGGGACTGCTGCCGATTTCCAAAATCAATGCGGCAAGCAACGTCAAGGAAATCGAAAAACAAAAGGTGGATGACCCTATTGCCGTGAGCATCGAGACGATCCACCCGGCAGAACGCAAAATATCTCTGGACGTGGCGGATGAGGCGGATAAACAGGAATGGCAATCCTACAAAAAAGACCCGGGCGGCGGTTCGAATTCCGGCATGGGCGCGCTCGGGGAAAAGCTACAGGAGGCGTTAAAGTCGAAAAAGTAATCCTTTTTGCGTCTTTGGGATGCCTATCCTTTTACAAAAAGCCCGTGAATGATCAGCAGCAGAATGCCCACACAGATCATCACCCCGTAGATGGGAGATTGCACGACATACTCAATGCCGCTGCGCAGGGCGGCCACCGGAAAATTCTGAACCCAGGCAAAATTTTCCTCGCCGAACAGGGTAACCAGGGTGTGGGTATAAAATCCCTCCCCGCCCTGATCCATGATCCTGGCAATACCCTGAAAACCGGCCAGCAGAAGCCCCCCGAGCAGTCCCAGAAATCCCAGCCATTTAACAATTTTCATGTGCGCCTCCTCAGCCGCTTTTCGGAATACGATTTTATGAAAATGCCGCCTTGATGAATTCGCGGTTCATGCGCGCAATTTCCCGTATGGAAATCCCCTTGGGGCATTCGGCCTCGCACTCGGCCTCATTGGAACAGTTTCCGAATCCCAGCTCGTCCATGGCCCGCACCATGGCGAGCGCCCGCTTTTTTGCCTCGGGCTTTCCCTGGGGCAAAAGCGCCAGGTGGGAAATCTTTGCGCCGGTAAACAGCATGGCCGAAGCATTGGGGCATGCGGCCACGCACGCCCCGCACCCGATGCAGGCCGCCGCATTAAAGGCTTTTTCCGCATTCTCCCGGGCAATGGCAATGGCATTGCCGTCCCGGGGCCCGCCGGCATTTATCGAGATATAGCCCCCGGCCTGGATGATTTTGTCCAGGGCGCTGCGGTCCACCACCAGGTCCTTGACCACGGGAAAGGCCCGGGCCCGCCAAGGTTCGATCACGATGCTGTCGCCGTTGTTGAAATGGCGCATGTGAAGCTGGCACAGGGTGGTCTCTGGCATGTGCCCGTGGGCCCGGCCGTTGACCACAGCACCGCACATTCCGCAGATGCCCTCCCGGCAGTCATGATCAAAGGCAATGGGTTCGATGCCCTCGGCGGTGAGCTGCTCATTGACCACGTCGAGCATTTCCAGAAACGACATATCCGTGGAAATGTCGTTTGCCGGATAAGTCTCCAGCGCACCCCTGGGATTGTTTTTATTCTGGCGCCAGACCTTGAGCGTCAGGTTGATGGTTTGGCTGCTCATTTACTTGTAGCTCCTCTGGGTCAGTTCCACGTTTTCAAAATCAAGCGGTTCCCTGTGATGGATGGGATCGGTTTCCGGCCCGGTATATTCCCATGCCGAAACGTGGCAGAAATTCTCGTCATCGCGCAGGGCCTCGTGGTCCTCGGTCTGGTATGCGGTGTTAAAGTGGCACCCACAGGATTCCCTGCGCTCGATGGCATCCTTGACCATAAGCTCGCCGAACTCCATGAAGTCCGCCACCCGGCCCGCATTTTCCAGGGCCTGGTTCAAATCCGCGGCATCACCCGGCACCTTCACGTTCTGCCAGAATTCCGCCCGAAGCTCGGCAATATCCGCCCTGGCTTTTTCCAGGGTCTTCTCATCTCTTGCAATGCCGCATTCATCCCACAGAATCCTGCCCAGGGTCTTGTAGAAATCAGTCACCGTCCGCCTGCCGTCAATTGACAGCAAACAATCCACCTGTTCCCGGATGCGCGCCTCGGATTCCCTGAATTCCGGGGCGGATGAATCCACCTCCGGCAGCTGCGTGCCTGCCAGATATCCGCCCATGGTATAGGGAATGATGAAATAGCCGTCTGCCAGGCCCTGCATCAGGGCGCTGGCGCCCAGGCGGTTGGCCCCGTGATCGGAAAAATTGGCCTCGCCCAGGACAAACAGCCCCTCAACCGTGGTCATCAGGTTGTAATCCACCCACAGGCCGCCCATGGTATAATGCACTGCCGGATAAATCCGCATGGGCGTTTCATATGGATCCTCGCCGGTGATTTTTTCATACATTTCAAAAAGATTGCCGTACTTGTCTGCAATGGCCTCCCGGCCGTCGCGGGCAATGGCATCGGCAAAATCCAGGTAGACCGCCAGCCCGGTCTCGCCCACGCCCTTGCCCTTGTCGCACTGGTCCTTGGCATTGCGCGAAGCCACGTCCCGGGGCACCAGGTTGCCGAAGCTGGGGTACTTTCGCTCCAGGTAATAGTCCCGCTCGGACTCCGGGATCTGCTCGGGCGGCCGCTTGTCCCCGGGTTCTTTGGGAACCCAGACCCTTCCGTCGTTTCTCAGGCTTTCGCTCATCAGGGTCAGCTTGGACTGGTAGGTGCCGTGCACGGGAATGCACGTGGGATGAATCTGGGTAAAACACGGGTTTCCGAAATACGCCCCCTTTTTATAGCAGCGATAGGCGGCCGTGACATTCGATGACATGGCATTGGTGGACAGAAAGTAGGCGTTGCCGTACCCGCCCGTGGCCAGCACCACGGCATGGGCACTGTGGGACTCCAGCTCGCCGGTCACCAGGTTGCGCACCACAATCCCCCGGGCCCGGCCGTCGACCTTGACCAGATCCAGCATTTCCCTGCGGGGAAAAATCGTGACCCGCCCGTTTGCCGCCTGTCGCATAAGCGAGCTGTAGGCGCCGAGAAGTAGCTGCTGGCCGGTCTGGCCCTTGGCGTAAAAGGTGCGCGAAACCTGGGCGCCGCCAAAGGAGCGATTATCAAGCAGCCCGCCGTATTCCCGGGCAAACGGCACGCCCTGGGCCACGCACTGGTCGATGATATTCACACTCAACTGCGCAAGTCGATATACATTGGCCTCCCTGGCCCGGAAATCTCCGCCCTTGACCGTATCGTAAAAAAGACGCCAGATACTGTCGCCGTCATTGGCGTAATTCTTGGCGGCATTGATCCCGCCCTGGGCGGCAATGCTGTGGGCGCGCCTGGGCGAGTCCTGGATGCAGAAATTCTTCACGTTATATCCCAGCTCGGCCAGAGTGGCAGCAGCAGATGCCCCGGCAAGTCCCGTTCCCACAACGATAATCTCGAACTTCTTTCTGTTGGCCGGATTGACCAGCTTGAGATCGAAACGATGCCAGTCCCATTTTTCGTGCAGCGGACCGGACGGTATTTTGGATTCCAATGTCATGGATGAACCTCTTTTCAGGTGACTGCGCGGATATAGATCGGAATAAATGCAAAGCCCACTGCAGCGGCAACGGCAAATGCAATGCCCACCGCGCGGAGGGCCGGCATGTACTTTTCGTGATTTAATCCCAGGCTCTGAAACAGGCTCCAGAACCCGTGCCGGATGTGGATGCCCACCAGGATCACCGCGCCGATGTAAATCAGGGCATAAAAAATATTGCCGAACGTGCTCACCGCCGCATCATACGGCGTCTGCTGCGTTGTGTCGATAAAATGGAACTGGGACAGGTGCAGAATCACAAACAGCAGGATCAAAAAGCCCGTATACGGCATGGTGCGCGAACCGATGGTCCGGCCGCCGGCGGACTTGCTGACAGTATACCGCGTTTTGCGGGCCCGCAGGTTGCCGATAAAAAGAATGGTCCCGGTGCTCACGTGAATTACGGCAAGGGCCAGCAGCACAAGCTCCACGATGACAATTACCGGCCCCAGGGCGTGCAGGGTTTCCACGTAATGCAGAAAGGCGTCCTTGCCGAAATAAAAAGTCAGGTTGCCGGCCAGGTGGACTGCGATAAACCCCACGAACCCCAGGCCGGTTATGGCCATGAGCAGCTTTTTGCCGATGGCCGTGGAAATGTTTTGCACAAACCAGTTCATGGATTCTTTCTCCGTAAAAA
>JBKHJS010000081.1:0-9995 GCA_046537995.1 Desulfobacterales bacterium | reverse complement strand
AACCGTTATTTACATTTCCCTGATCCTTCTGCCAGGCCGCCTTGTAAACCAGCAGGCGCGCGGCCTCAATGTCCGTGGCCATCTGGGCGATCTTGTCCTGGTTCATCTGGAATCTGCCGATGGGCTTGCCGAACTGGGTGCGCTGATTGCAGTATTTCAGGGCAATCTCGTAGCATGCCTGGGCGCATCCCACCGCGCCTGCCGCAGCAGACAGCCGCGTGTTGGCAAGGGAACTGAACACGATCTTTGCCCCGTCACCGGGATTGCCCAGCAGGTTTTCCCTGGGCACCGGGGTATTGTTAAAAAAGATCTCGCCGGTGGGCGACGAATGAGAACCCAGCTTGTCGATATCCGAAGTGGTCACCCCGGAAAAATTCTTCGGCTCCACCACAAGTGCGGACATGCCCTTGCTGCCCGCATCCGGGTCGGTGTAGCAGTAGATGACCGCTGCGTCTGCCTGGTTGGCATTGGAGATCCAGGTCTTGGAACCGTTTAAGACAAAGTGGTCCCCCTTGTCTTCGGCCACGGTCTGCATGGACATCACGTCCGAGCCGGCATCCGGCTCGGTAATGGCAAAGGCCCCGAGCATTTCCCCGGAACACAGCCTGGGAACGTATTTTTTCTTCGCCTCCTCTGTGCCGTATAAATAGATCGGGTAAGCGCACCCGATGCCTATCAGGTTGATCTGCACGCGAAGCGAGCTTGAAGCCCGGGCGATTTCCTCGGTGGTAATGGCCGCAGCCATCCATCCGGCATCCTCGCCGCCGTATTCCTCGGGAATCACGGTGCCGACAAATCCCAGTTCCGCCATTGGCTTGATGGCTTCTTTAACCGGCAGGTAATTATCTGCATCCCACTGGTCAGCGTAAGGTGCGATCTTCTTGTCCGCAAATTCCCGCACCGCCTTTTGCAGCATCTTATGTTCCCTGGATAGTTCAAAATGCATATTCACGTCTCCCTGTTATTCGCACCTTTCAAATATGCCGGCGATCCCGAGGCCGCCGCCGCCGCAGATGCATTCCAGGCCCATGCCGGCCCCTGTTCGCCGCATTTCATGCATGAGCGTGACCAGCACGCGCACGCCCGTGGCACCGATGGGATGCCCCAGGGAAATACCTGATCCGTTGACATTGACCTTTGCGTAATCATCCGGGGATACGCCCATATCCTTTAAGTCGGCCAGCACCTGGGCGGCAAAGGCTTCCTGAATTTCGATGAGATCAATGCTTTCAAGAGAAATCAGCGACATGTCCAGCACCTTTCGCACGGCTTTTCCCACAGTGAGATGGGTCCGGGTGGGATCGGCGCCTGCGGCGGCAATGGCATTTACGGATATAAACGGCTTGATCCCCAGTTCCCGGGCCTTTTTTCCGGACATGACAACCACGGCCGCGGCCCCGTCGTTTTCTGTGGAGGAATTTCCGGCTGTACAGACCCCGCCCTGCACCGGGGTAAGCCTGGCAAGTTTTTCCATGTTCGTATCCCGGCGCGGGGTTTCATCCGCATTCACGATCACGGGATCGCCTTTTCGCTGGGGCACTTCCACGGGAATGACCTCCGCGTCGAACCTGCCTTCGTCCCAGGCCGCACATGCCTTTTTCTGGCTTTCAAAGGCCCACTGGTCGCATTGCTCCCGGGTGATATTCTCCTCCACGGCCGCTGTTTCGGCCCAGGACATCATGGAGGGAAGCAGGCCGTAGCGGTGCTCGGGCTGGCTCATGACCCGGGCCCGCTGGATGCGGTCATAAAAGGGCAGACCCCACATGGAAAGATCGCCATGCCCCCGGGGCATGCCTTTTTGCCCGCCGATGCCCCACTTGATATTCCCGGGCAGATAGAATTCCGCGTTGGACATGCTTTCCACGCCGCCGGCCACCACGATCTGCGCGTCCCCGCTGCGGATCAGGGAGGCGGCCAGACGTATCACCTCCAGACCGGTACAGCACCGCCGGTCAATGGTAAATCCGGGCAGTTCTTCGGGCCAGCCGGCGTTTAAAAGCCCCATGCGGGCAATGTTGACGTATTCCCCGTTCTGGTAGGTCTGGCCCATGATCACCTCGTCGATCTGGTCCGGTTCGATACCGGCGCGCGAGATGGATTCGTTTAACACCAGGGCGGCCAGGTCATAGGCCTCCACCGACCGCAGACCGCCGCCGTATGCGCCCACCGGTGTTCTCACACCGCTGACAATTACAATGCTGTCCTCAGGCATATTCCCCCCTCTATTCTCTGCTACGGGCTTGTCCGAATAGTTCGCAGCATTTCTGAATCTTTACGCATAAATCCGAAATCCGAATATCGAAATTCGAAACAAATTCAAAATCCGTATGATGGAAATTTATTGCTGCCTAAATTGAGCGTGTTGATAAGACCGTTTTGTTCATTCGAATTTATAACCTTTTATATTGTTTCGTATTTCGGATTTCGTGCTTCGAATTTATGGTTGAAACACCCTCAAACCCTACATCACCTGCCAAGCGTATAAACAATTACAATCGCCCGCATCATCAGAACGCCACATCCGGGATTTCCACGATCTCGCGCCCCTCACGCAGGCAGGTTTGGGCCCGTTCGATGGTGTGGGGCAACGTCAGATCCGCATAAAACGTGGCCTGCGCCACTTTGCCCCGGAAAAAGTCGTTTTTCCGCCCCTTTTTGCCGGCCCGTTCGTATGCGATCCGGGCCATGTCCAGCAGGCGCCACACCATAATGAGTTCAGCAAAACAAAGCAATGCCGGATAGCTGTACGAGGCCCACTGCAGGCGGTCGGACTGGTTGCGGGTCCGCATCTGCTCTGCCATTTCCCGCACCCGTGCATACGCATTTTCCAGATCCCGCACGTATCTGCCAAGTCCCTCGTGATCCCGGTTCTGCTCGAAAAACGCAGCGATCTCCCGGCAAAAGGCATCAAACATGGCGCCGTCGTTAATGCGCATCTTGCGGCCCATCAGGTCAATGGCCTGGATGCCGTTGGTCCCCTCGTAAAGACTCATGATCTTGGCATCGCGCAGAAACTGTTCGATTGGATAATCCCTGCAGTAGCCGTAACCGCCCATGCACTGCATGGCGGTTTCGCACACGCGAAAACCCGTATCCGAGCAATAAGCCTTGACAATTGGGGTCATGAAATCCGTGAGCGCCTGGTAATGCTGTCGGGTTTCTTCTGCTGTGCCTTCTTCGGCCAGCTCCGCCCAGAACGCAGCGGTATAAATCATCGAGCGCATCCCGTCGACCGCTGCCTTCATCCACAAAAGCATCCTGCGCACGTCCGGGTGATCGATAATCGGCACGTAGCCTTCCTTTCTCTTGGCCACGTCCGCCCCCTGGATCCGCTGACGGGTATATTCCAGGGCGTGCTGGTAGGCGTTGCTGGCCAGGGTCATGCCCGATACCCCGGTGTTGATGCGCGCCGAGTTCATCATCTGGAACATGTGGGCAAGTCCCCGGTTGGGCTCGCCGCACAGATACCCCACACAGTCGTCCTTGGAGCCGAAGGCCAGGGCCGCGGTGGGCGAGGCGTGCAGCCCGAGCTTTTCCTCGATCCCGGTGCAGACCACGTCGTTGAATTCTCCGGGCTGGCCATTTTCATCGAGCCGGTACTTGGGGACAACAAAAAGCGAAATCCCCTTGACCCCTTCAGGTGCGCCCTCGATGCGGGCCAGGATCAGGTGCACGATGTTATCGGCAATATCGTGGTCCCCCCAGGAGATGAAAATCTTGTTGCCCTTGATGCGGTAATGGTCGCCGTCCGGATAGGCCATGGTCTGGGTGGCGGCCAGGTTGGAGCCGGCCTCGGGCTCGGTCAGGCACATGGTGCCCGAAAACGTGCCGTCATACATCCTGGGCACAAAGGCCTGCTTGAGGGCCTCCGTGCCGAAGCTTTCAATAAGATGGGCCGCGCCGTGGGTCAGGCTCGGGGCCATGTTGAAAGACTGGCATGCACCGTACATGAAATCATTGATCACAATGCGCATCATGTGGGGAAAACCCTGTCCGCCGTATTCCGTATCCCGGGCCGCGGCAGTCCAGCCGTCGGCGCCGTACTGCCGGAAGACCTCGCGGAATTCCTGCGGACACTTCACCTGCCCCTTTTCGTGGGATACCCCTTTTTCCTCGCCGACCTCGCTTAACGGGGCCACTGCGTTTTTGGCAAACCGCATGGCTTCAGTGACCAGCAGATCCAGGGTTTTTTCGGTAAGCGACCCGTAGCGCGCCAGGCTGCAAAGGCTGCCGTAGTTGAGCTGTTCTTTTAAGATAAAGAACACGTCCTTCTGATTGATCTTATACTGGGTCATATCTTCTCCCTGAGAAATTACTGCTTGCGGCTGCCGTCGGAATTATACTCGTACCATCCCTTGCCGGTCTTTCGGCCCAGATGCCCGGCCTTGACCTTTCTTCTCAGCAGCAGGGGCGGATAAAAACGCGGATCACCGGTTTCCTGGTAGCAGGCCATCATGGCGCCGTAGGTCACATCCAGGCCCACCATGTCGCCGGTTTCAAATATGCCCATCCTGCGGCCCGAACCCAGGCGCAGGCCCTTGTCAATGTCTTCGCAGGTGGCCACGCCCTGCTCGACCAGGTTCATGGCCTCAATGGTGGAGGGGAAATTAATACGGTTGATCACAAAACCGGCCACGTCGCGGTTGACCATGATGGGTTCCTTGCCCATGGCCTCCACAAAACGGCGCCCGGCCTCTGCCGTCTCATCGGTCGTGGAAAGCCCCTTGACCACTTCCACGGCCATCATCATGGGAACCGGGGAGAAAAAGTGGATGCCCAGGACTTTTTCCGGCCGCGAGGTCACGGCGGCCAGTTCGGTGATGGGAATGGCCGAGGTATTGGAGGCCATCAGGGTATCGGCGCCGCACACGGAATCCAGATCGGAAAAAATCTGCTGCTTGAGCTCCAGGTTTTCAAACACGGCCTCGATCACCAGGTCCGCATCCTTTGCCGGGCCCATATCCGATAACGCCTGGATTCGTCCCATCACGGTATCCTTGTCCTCGGAGATTTTTCCTTTTTCCGCAAACTTGCCCACGGACCAGGAAATATTGTCCAGGCCTTTTTTCAATGCCTCTTCGGACTTATCCGTAATGCAGACATTCATACCGGCCTGGGCGCTCACCTGAGCGATACCGGCGCCCATGAGGCCGGATCCTACGACAAATACCGATTTAACCGCCATTGCTGCCTCCCTGATTCGATGCAATCACGCCGGGGCATCCAATGCCCGGCACGATTATATGAAAAACCATGAAAACGATGAGAAATCCGGCAGACCGCTTGCTGATGAAAAACCCCGATTTCGGGTATGGAACCGGTCTCATTCATTTGATCCGTTCCTATGCCCGGCTGCAGTTGAGGTTTTCCCAGATCACGGAATACCCCTGCCCACGTCCCACGCACATGGTGGTCAGCCCGTAGCGGGCATCCGGATTTTCGGCAAACAGCCCCTTAATAAAGGCCACAAGGCGGGGGCCGGAAGCGGCAAGGGGATGGCCGTAGGCAATGGCCCCACCCCACTTGTTAACCCTGGGATCGTCATGTTTTAAACCCATCCTGTCGAAAAAATACAGTGCCTGAACGGCAAAGGCCTCGTTGATTTCAATGATGTCCATGTCATCCATGGTAAGACCGGCTTTGGCGAGCACCTTCTCTGTTGCCGGCACCGGGGCGGTTCCCATGATCGTGGGATCCACACCTGCCACGGCAGTGGCCACCCAGCGCATGGAAGGGCTGAAACCGGACTGCTCTGCCGCCTCCCGGCTCATCAAAAGGGTCACCGCAGCCCCGTCATTTAAACCCGAGGCATTGCCCGCAGTCACACGTCCGCCTTGTTCCCGGAACGGAGTTTTCAGTTTTGCCAGGCCTTCCAGGGTGGTTTCAGGGCGGGGATGCTGGTCCTTGTCCGCGGTCATTTTCGTGCCGTCTGCAAGTTCGACTTCAAGAGGCACGATCATATCGTCCATCTTGCCGGCGGCAATGGCTTCAGCGGCTTTCTGCTGGGATTGCAGGGCATATTTGTCGGCCATTTCCCTGGTAAATTCCGGGAAGCGGTCATGGATGTTTTCCGCGGTCATGCCCATGTTAAATGCCGAGGGACCGCCGAGCAGTTCCTCGGCCCGGGGGTGAGAGTCGCGCATATATCCCATGGGCAGATGCCCCATGTGTTCCACCCCGCCGGCAAGCAGGCAGTCCGCCATGCCGCAGGCAATGTGGCTGGTGGAAAACCCGATGGCGGTCAGGCCGCTGGCGCACATGCGGTCAATGGAACACCCCGGGATCTCCCAGCCCCACTCGGCCAGAATGGGAATCATGCGGCCGATGGTGCCTCCCTGCTCCCCGATCTGGTTGGTCACCCCCCAGATGCTGTCTTCCACCATGTCAGGCAACAGCCCGGGGTTGCGCGAGATAAGTGCCCGGAGCAAAGAAATGCAGAGATCCTCGGCCCTGGTATTCCAGAATATGCCTTTTTCACCGGCCCGGCCAAAGGCTGTGCGCACCGCGTCGATTACAACAACATCCGTCATGTGATTCGGCATTTGCGCGAGTTCCCTGCTCTTGGTTTTTTTTGGAGGTTCGAAAAGATATCATTTTAAAAGCTAACCGAGCATGCCAAGTGTGTCAATATTATTTTTAAGGAAATCATAGTGGAATTTGAAAAACAAATCGATTTTTAACATGTCACTAAAAAAATTGCCTTGACACAGACAGCTCAATTTTAATATAGGTATAATCTCAGAACATTTCCGCCAACAACAAAGCAAGTCAAAGGGTGTCCGCTAAAATGCCTGCAAAAACGAGCAAATCCAACGGCAAAACTTTCAAAAACCCCAAAAAGGGGGCTTCCATTGTCAAGGCGGCAGAGCATGTATTTGCCCGAAAGGGGTTTCAGACCGCCACGGTTGCCGATATCGCAAAAAAGGCCAGGGTTTCGGAAGCCACCATTTACGAGTATTTTTCCTCAAAGGAAGAACTGCTTTTTGCCATTCCGGCAGAAACCATCCGGCAATACCAGGAAAAAAACCGGGAAATCCTTCCCTATATCCGGGGGGCGACAAACAAGCTCCGGTTTCTGATTCACCGCCACCTGGCACTTTATGCGGACAACCCGGATTACGCCACCGTGGTGATGCTGATCTTGAAGGGCAACCCGAATTTTCTCAAAACCGAAAGCTACCAGATTGTTCAGTCCTCGGCCCGCAATTACACGGAAGTGATCGAAGAAGGCATGAAAAACAATGAATTCCGGTCGGATATCGAGCCGCACCTGATCCGGGCCATGATCTGGGGCACCATAGAACACCTGGTGACCCGCAAAAGCCTTCTGGGCAAGCCTGAAAAGCTCCCCGAACTCACAGACGATATATGCAACACCATCTTCAGCGGCCTGACCCCTCAGCAGGGCGCCTCGCCCATCCAGGTTGATGTCCGGGTGCATTCGTCCGACTAAACCCCACTACTCCTCAATGCCGCACAACTGCTTGGCCAGCTTCTGCTTTTGCTTCATGTTCACTTGGCGCGAAATCATGATGCGCTGGGCTTGGGGAGAGCCCGCCCCGTGCATGGATTCGGTCAAATAGCCCACTGCGGCGGTTCCCAGGGTCAGATTTTCAATAAGCCGCAGAACCCGGCGGCGGCTGTCCGTGGATACCTCCGGGGAAGCCTTGTAATATTTTTCCAGCCACTTTCCGGTCTCCGGGGAAGCAAAATCGGCTGCCGACGGCAGGGTCACCATCAGGCCGCCGGCCACGTCCTGGGCAAGCCTTGCGATTTCATAGGGAAACCGCGTAACATTCTGCTTGGAAACATTGGCCAGAAGGGTATCCACGCTGTAAGTCCCGCTCGGCTCCTTGTGCCCCTCTGCGGCACAGGAAAGCGATCCGCAGAACAGGGTTTCATTCAGGTGGTTCATCTCGATGATCTTGTCCTTAACATGAGAGGCCTTCGGGGTGCCGTTATACTCTGAGATCGTCTGGGTGGCGCCGATTAACACGTCGCCCACCCCGGACTTGCACGCATAGCTCTGGCGGTGGTAGGAGGCGAACTTTTCCACCAGCGGCCCGGCAAATTCGTATTCCTTGTACATAAACACCCGGTCCCAGGGGACAAACACGTCATCGAAAATCACGAGGGCTTCGTGCCCGCCGAATGCGGGATTTCCCGTATCCAGAAGCGTTTCCTCGATTTTCCGCGTATCGCAGGACTGCCGGCCCATGATATAGGTAATGCCCTCTGCGTCGCTGGGCAGTGCAAAGGACAGCGCATAGTCACGGTCCGCCTCCCGCATTGCAATGGTGGGCATGACAATGATTTCATGGGAATTGACCGCCCCGGTCTGGTGGGCCTTGGCCCCGCGGACCACGATACCGTCGCTTTTTTCCTCGACCACGTGCACATACATGTCCGGGTCCGGCTGCTGGTGGGGCGGAAGCGAGCGGTCCCCCTTGGGGTCGGTCATGGCGCCGTCGCAGGTCAGATCGTTTTCCTGCACATAATCCAGGTATTTCAAAAACCGGTCTTCATATGCGGTGCCGTATTTGGCGTCAATATCATGGGTGACAATGGAAAGCGCGTTTAACGAATCCATTCCCACGCAGCGCTGGAAACAGCAGCCCGTGTGGGCGCCTAAAAGCCGCCCCATCTTGGTCTTTTTCACCAGGTCCTGCACGCTCTGGTGGATATGAGTAAACCGGTTGATCTTTTTCCCGCTCAGGTGGGATACGGCGGTCATCAGGTCTTCATGCTCCGGCAGGTGCGCCAGTTCATAGGTCTTGGCCACCGCGTTCATGGAAGGGCGGATAATGGGATGATCCACCGGGTTCTCGATCTTCTCGCCAAACATGTAAGCCTTGAGCTTGAGCTTGCGCAGGCTGTCTTCATATTCCTTTGCGGTCATCATGGCGAAACCTCATGGTAAAAATTCGAAATTCGAATATCGAAATCCGAAACAGTTAAAGTATGGTTTACGGTTCACAGTTTCCGGTTTTCAGTTTACGGTTGACTGCCAACTGTCAACCGTGAACCGTCAACCGTCAACTGATCCCTGTCCACAAAAAAACTCCCCGGCCGCGTGTGTGCCCGCAGGGGAACTCACATTAAATATATACCCCGGGTCCTGCTTTTTCAACCCGGCAGAGACCTCTGATACGTCTGCGGCAATCTCCTTGTTAAACTGCACGATAACGGTCCGCATCTCCTGGGGTTTCTCAAATACCCGTTCGGCCAGGGTTTCCAGGTAATCGAAATACAGGGCATTGTTGACATGGCCCAGCGGATCGTAATCCGAGGGGCGGGTGGCAATGGCAACGGCGGCTTCCGGGTCAAAATCCCGGGGGGTTTTCCATTTGTTGATGTCCGCATCCAGGGCATCGCGTGTTTCCACCCCGTAACACGCGCCCACGTCCTGCGGCGGACGGAGAATTTTTTTCCGCGCCAGATCGATAAAAAGCCACAGGCTGGCCGCAGAAACCAGTTTTTCACCATTGCGGTAAATTTCAAAATCGCGGTACGATCGAAATCCCCTGCTGCCTTTATGCCAGGTGACAACCTCGATTTCATCGCCGCAAACCGGCGGGCTGTGCACCTGGATTGCAATTCGATGCAGCACCCAGGCTTTCTGCTCTTTGATTAGCCTAAGGGTTTCATAACCCGCCTGCTGCGAATGAACCGTGGCCGCTTCCTGCAGGCAGTTAAGCAGCACCCTGAGGCGAAGGGCGAAATTCCCGTTGACCTCGAAAAAACCGATGCGGCGTGTGGTGGTAACTTTCATTTCCGTTCCTGGTTAAATGTGCGATATACGTTTGAGGCGGTCTCCGCCCTTTTTTACGTCCCGACCCTCCTTCCGGCCGGTTCCGTCCGTTACATTTCACACCCCGAGATTCTTACCGGTGCGGATTTAATATATCAAATTACCATATTTCCTCAATAACCGATACCCCCCACCTTGACAGGCACTGCCAGGGTGCCGGAAAAAGCCCTGCTGCCAAAAAAAC
>JBKHJS010000080.1:0-10008 GCA_046537995.1 Desulfobacterales bacterium | reverse complement strand
AAACTTTGATCTTGAACCTTATGAAAGCTTTGCTGGCATTAGAAGACGGCCGGGCATTTGCCTGCCGCAGCTTTACCGGGCCGGGAGAAACCTCGGGCGAGGTGGTGTTCAATACCGGCATGACCGGATATCAGGAGATCCTGACCGATCCTTCCTACCGCGGGCAGATGGTGACCATGACTTACCCCCTGGTGGGCAACTACGGGGTGACCCCGGAAGACATCGAGTCCGACCGGGTGCAGGTGGCCGCATTTGTCATCCGGGAGTACCAGGACAATTACAGCAATTTCCGGGCATCGGGCAGCCTTGCCGATTACCTGAAGGCCCACGGGGTCATGGGTGTGGATGAACTCGACACCCGGGCCTTAACCCGGCATATCCGGCAGGCCGGCGCCATGCGAGCGTTTTTGTCCACCAGCGATCTGGATGCCCGGTCCCTGGCAGCGCGGGCCCGGCAGATCCCGAAAATGGTCGGTCAGGACTTGGTGCAGCATGTGACTGCCAGGCAGCCTTATTACTGGCAACACGGCGCACCGCAGCCCTGCCGGGCCGAAAGCCTGGATGAACGCGTGTGGGACCGGCAAAGCGATGCATATCGGGTGGCGGCACTGGACTACGGGGTGAAGTACAATATCCTCCGGTACCTGGAAAAAAACGGCTGCCAGGTCCTGGTGCTGCCCGGGCGTACGGATGCGGACACGGTGCGCCGGCTGGCACCGGACGGCATTTTCCTTTCAAACGGGCCCGGAGATCCCGCGCCCCTGGATTATGCGGTGGAAACCGTACGGAGCCTGCTCGGCTACCGGCCGATATTCGGCATCTGCCTGGGCATCCAGCTTCTGGGTCAGGCCCTGGGCGGAAAAACTTTCAAGCTCAAGTTCGGCCATCACGGCGTAAACCAGCCGGTGCAGAACCTGGCCACCGGCCGCGTGGAGATCACCTCCCAGAACCACGGCTTTGCCGTGGATGCCGACACACTGGATGCAAGTGCGGTGGAAGTGACCCACATCAACTTAAATGACAACACCCTGGAAGGTTTCCGCCACAGGCAGTACCCGCTGTTTACGGTCCAGTATCATCCCGAGGCCGCCCCCGGCCCCCATGATGCAGACTACCTGTTTGGCCAGTTTGCCGACATGATGAAAAACAATCGATAACCGCAACCCCCAGACTTGCAAACAATGCCGAAGCGTACCGACATTCATAAGATCCTGATCATCGGCGCCGGGCCCATTATCATCAGCCAGGCCTGTGAGTTCGACTATTCCGGCACCCAGGCGTGCAAGGCCTTAAAGGAAGAGGGCTACGAGGTGGTGCTGGTCAACTCCAACCCGGCCACAATCATGACCGACCCGGAAACCGCCGATCATACCTATATCGAGCCGATCACCCCCGAGGCCGTGGAGATGATAATTGAAAAGGAGCGGCCGGATGCGCTTTTGCCCACCCTGGGTGGCCAGACCGGTTTGAATACCGCGGTGGCGGTGGCACAAAACGGGGTTCTGGAAAAATACGGCGTGGAGATGATCGGTGCCCGCCTGGATGCCATTCACAAGGCAGAGGACCGGGAGCGATTCTGCCGGGCCATGGAACGCATCAACCTGCGGATTCCCCAAAGCGGCATTGCCACGGACATGGACACGGCCCGGCGCATTGCCGAAGACATCGGCTTTCCCATAATCGTTCGGCCCGCTTTTACCCTTGGCGGCACCGGCGGCGGGGTGGCTTACAACCCCGAGGACCTGGAAAATATTGCTTCTTCAGGCCTGGATGCCAGCATGATCCGCCAGGTGATGCTTGAGGAATCCGTGCTGGGCTGGAAGGAATACGAACTGGAGGTGATGCGGGACAAAAACGATAACGTGGTGATCGTCTGCTCCATTGAAAACGTCGATCCCATGGGCGTGCACACCGGTGACAGCATCACCGTGGCCCCGGCCCAGACCCTGAGCGACGTGGAATACCAGGTCATGCGGGATGCCTCGATTGCCATTTTGCGGGAAATCGGGGTGGACACCGGCGGTTCCAATGTGCAGTTCGCAGTGAACCCGGATGACGGCGAGATGATCGTGGTGGAGATGAATCCCCGGGTTTCGCGCAGCTCGGCACTGGCTTCGAAGGCCACGGGTTTTCCCATTGCCAAGATCGCGGCCAAGCTGGCCGTGGGATACACCCTGGATGAGATCCCCAATGACATCACGGGCGAGACCGTGGCCTCGTTTGAGCCGGCCCTGGACTACTGCGTGGTCAAGATCCCGCGCTGGACCTTTGAAAAATTTCCGGAAGCAGAAGATGTGCTCACCACGTCCATGCGCTCTGTGGGAGAGACCATGGCCATCGGCCGGACCTTCAAGGAGGCGCTGCAAAAGGGGCTGCGCTCCCTGGAAATCGGCCGCCACGGATTCGGCGCAGACGGCAAGGACGAATCAGATCCGGAAAATCCCGCGCGCTCGGCCTCGGAAATCGAGCCGATGCTGGCCAAGCCGACATCCAGGCGGATTTTTTATCTGCGCCAGGCGCTTGCCTTAGGCATGGCCGTGGAGGCCATATACGAGCTCACCGGCATAGACCCGTGGTTTCTGCACCAGTTTGCACAAATCGTGGACATGGAAAAACGGATCTCCGAATCCGGCGGGGAGTTTGCCCCCGGGCTGTTTGGAAAGGCCAAGGCATACGGGTTTTCCGATTTTCAGATTGCCCATTTAACAGGCCTGGGTGAAGACCGCATCCGGCAGATGCGCAAGTCAAACGGACTGCGCCCGGTATACAAGCTGGTTGATACCTGCGCGGCCGAATTCGAGGCAGTCACGCCGTATTATTATTCCACTTACGAGGATGAAGACGAGGCCCGGGTTTCAGCAGGCAAAAAGATCATGATCCTGGGCGGCGGCCCCAACCGGATCGGCCAGGGCATCGAGTTTGACTACTGCTGCGTGCACGCCTCGTTTGCCTTAAGGGAGCTGGGCATTGAAAGCATCATGGTCAATTCCAACCCGGAAACCGTGTCCACGGATTATGACACCTCGGACAAGCTTTATTTCGAACCCCTGACACGCGAAGACGTGCTGCATATCGTGGAAACCGAAAAGCCCGACGGGGTGATCGTCCAGTTCGGCGGCCAGACGCCGCTTAACCTGGCTTTGCCGCTTCTTTCAGCAGGCGTGCCCATCATCGGTACCCATCCCGAAAGCATCGAGCGCGCAGAGGACCGCAAGCACTTCCAGGCCATGTTAAACAAGGTCGGCCTGATCCAGCCGCCCAACGGAACGGCCCGGTCAGTGGCAGAAGCGCTCGTGGAGGCCCGGCGCATCGGTTATCCGGTGATTGTGCGGCCCTCCTACGTCCTGGGCGGACGGGCCATGAAAATCGTCTACAACGACGCGGAAATGGAAAACTATACGCGCCTGGCCATTGTGGCCTCGCCCGAGTACCCGGTGCTCATTGACAAGTTCCTGGAGGATGCCGTGGAAGTGGATGTGGACGCGATATCCGACGGCAGCGTAACAGGGATCGGCGGGATCATGGAACATATCGAGGCCGCCGGGGTTCACTCGGGAGATTCGGCATGCGTGCTGCCGCCGTATAGTCTTGATCAGGCTCAGATCGATGAGATCGCGGCAGCTACCCGGGCCATGGCAAAGGAACTCAACGTGGTTGGCCTGATGAATGTGCAGTATGCAATCAAGGACGGCCATCTCTATGTACTGGAGGTCAACCCCAGGGCGTCGCGCACCGTACCATTTGTCAGCAAGGCCACAGGCGTGCCCCTGGCCCGGCTTGCCACCAAGGTGATGGTGGGCCGAAGCCTGGCGGATCTGGGATTCACCGAGCAGGTACATCCGCTCCATATCTCGGTCAAGGAAGCAGTACTGCCATTTGACCGGTTCCCGGACGTGGACACCCTGCTGGGCCCGGAAATGAAATCCACCGGCGAGGTCATGGGCATTGATACGGATTTCGGCCGGGCCTATGCAAAGAGCCAGATCGCCGCAGGCCAGCACCTGCCCACCCGTGGGGCGGTTTTTATCAGTGTTCAGGACAGCGACAAGCAGGCGGTGCTACCTGTGGCCCGTCAGTTTGCCGATATCGGATTTGAAATTCTGGCCACCCGGGGCACCCGGTCGTTTTTCGAGGATAACGGGATTGAATGCCGCATGATCAACAAGGTATCCGCCGGCCGGCCCCACGTGGTGGATGCCATCATGAACCGGGAAATCCACCTGGTGATCAATACCGGCACCGGGGACCGGACCCGGGAGGACGGCTACATGATCCGCCGGGCGGCCTTGAAGTTTAATATCCCCTATGCGACCACTATTGCCTGCGCGCGGGCCATGGGCCGCGGGATCGCCGCGCTCGGGGACCGGGCACTGGGGGTGGCGCCCCTGCAGGAGTACCACAAGAGCAGTTAATCTGCGGGGCCTTGGCATCGGCCAAAAGGTGATTATTTTAAGACTGCCGATGCCCGGGAGGGTGTTTGGACAGAAAACAAAAGTGAATTGTGAAAATGAATCCTCCGGAAGATCCCCGGCCGCGGGAAGAATGCGGCATATTCGGCATTCACCGCCATCCTGAATCCGCCCGGCTGACTTTTTTCGGACTTTACGCCCTGCAGCACCGCGGCCAGGAAAGCGCGGGCATTGCGGTTGTCCGGGATGAGAACATCAAGTGCCACAAGGGCATGGGACTGGTGCCCGAGGTCTTTGACGACCGCATCCTGGAGTCGCTTTCCTGTGACTGCAGTGCAATCGGTCATGTGCGTTATTCCACCACCGGCGCATCCCTGCTGACAAATGCCCAGCCCTTTACCGTCAACCACCGTGGCAAGTCCTACGGGGTGGCCCATAACGGCAACCTGGTCAACGCCCACACTTTAAAGCAGGAGCTGGAGGAAGAGGGCTCGATTTTTCAGACCTCCATGGATAGCGAGGTTTTTTTGCACCTGTTTGTAAAGAGCCTGAAGCACGGGTTCGAACAGGCCCTGATCAACGCGGTGTCCCGGATTCAGGGGGCTTACAGTTTAGTCGTGCTCACCAGCCGGGGCGAGGTGGTGGGCATCAAGGACCCCAACGGGTTCCGCCCCCTGTGCCTGGGCGAACTGCACGGGCATTACGTGCTGGCATCCGAATCCTGCGCCCTGGACCTGCTGGAGGCCAGGTTCGTGCGGGAACTCGAGCCCGGGGAGATCGTGATTATAAACGATGCGGGCGTGCGCAGCATCTTCCCGCACAAGGAAACCCGCCGCACGTTCTGCATTTTCGAGTACATCTACTTTGCCCGGCCCGACAGCACCATATACGGCAAAAACGTGTACCTCACCCGCAAGGACCACGGCCGCCGACTGGCCCGGGAGGCCCCGGTGGATGCCGACCTGGTGATGCCGTTTCCGGATTCGGGAAATTACGCGGCTTTGGGATATTCGGAAGCCTCGGGGATTCCCTTTGACCTGGGCATGATCCGCAACCATTACGTGGGCCGGACCTTTATCCAGCCCACCCAGACCATGCGCGATTTCGGGGTACGCATGAAGCTTAACCCCGTCAAAGAACTGCTGGCAGGCAAGGACATCATTATTATCGAGGATTCCATCATCCGGGGGACCACGGCCCGGACCCGGGTCAAGGCCCTGCGGGAACTGGGGGTCAAGCGGGTACACATGCGTGTAAGCTGCCCGCCGCACATGTACCCGTGTCATTACGGCATTGATTTTTCCACCAAGGGCGAGCTGATTGCCGCCAGCAAGACTGTGGCCG
Source organism: Desulfobacterales bacterium (assembly GCA_046537995.1). Classification (GTDB taxonomy): domain Bacteria; phylum Desulfobacterota; class Desulfobacteria; order Desulfobacterales; family Desulfosalsimonadaceae; genus Desulfosalsimonas. The sequence continues at coordinate 4,255 of JBKHJS010000080.1, read as the reverse complement.
AACTGGAAGCATTCCTGGGGCTGGATTCCCTCCACTACCTGAGCCTGGAAGGTCTGCTTGCGGCTACAGGGGTGGATTGCCCGGAAAATAATTTTTGCAAGGCTTGCTTTGACGGATGTTATCCGGTATCATTCGATCAGGATATATCCAAAAATTGCATGGAAACCCGTTCTTCGGTGCAGGAAAAATGATTGAATCCAAGTATTTAAAGGATAACGTGCAGAACATTCAGCGCCTGATGAATCTGCCGGGTTTAAAGGATTTCGAAACCCGGAACCTGGCAAAGCTGCTGCGGCTGAGCAAGATCCGGGAATACGAGGACGGCGAGGTCATTATCCGGGAGGGCGACAACGATCCCTGGCTCTATTTCCTGCTTTCCGGGGAGCTGATCATCAAGAAGCAGGGCGTGGAAATCGGGCGCCTGTCCCAGGTGGGCGAGATATTCGGCGAGATGCGCATTATTGACAGCCTTACGCGCTCGGCTTCCGTATATGCCGACGGCAGAACCATCTGCCTGTGCGTGGACACTTCAGCCAAGGGGCGGCTGTCGAGTTCCACCCAGCGCGATGAGCGCCTGGATTTCCTTTTGCTGCTGTACCGGATATTTGCCGAGTACATGTCCATCCGCCTGCGGGCGACCAATGACGAGCTGTTCAAGGCCAAAAATGAACTCCTGAAGCTAAAGGAAGGCCGCAAGGCCTGAAGCCTTTTTAAACCGCTGCAGTTGTCCCCGGTTTACAGCCTGATGTGGATGCCTGATGAACAAAACCGTTTCGTTTGCAAAAAACGCCGTCAACGTATTTTTCCATATCACCACCCGATGCAACCTCAAGTGCGCCCACTGCTATATCAACCCGGATCAGCACGGGGACGCTACCCTTGCCCTTCAGACGGTCAAGGACTGGCTCGCGCTTTTCTATGACCCCGCCAAGACCGCAAACCTGATTCTTCTGGGCGGAGAGCCCACACTGCACCCGGAACTTGCTCAGATCGTGGAAGCAGCCCGTCAGATCGGCTACGGATCTGTCACCATTGATACCAACGGGTATCTGTTCCACGACATCCTTGAAAAGGTCACGCCTGCCCAGGTGGATTATTTCAGCTTCAGCCTGGACGGGGCATCGCCGGCCACCAACGACCGCATCCGGGGCGGCGGGTGTTATGATGCCTGCATTCGCGGCATCCGGCAGGCCGTGGGAAAAGGATTCTCTGTCAGCGTGATTTATACGGTGAGCCGGCAGAATCTGCATGAGCTGGCGGATATGAAACCGATCCTGGAGGACCTGGGCGTGAGCCGGTTTTTTATCCAGGTGATCGGCATCCGGGGGCGGTCCGCGGAATCCGGCAAAGATACGCTGCAGCTCACCCGCCAGGAATGGGAGACCCATGTCCCGCCGGTTGCCGAGGCAGTTGCGAAAAGCGGGATCACCGTGACCTATCCGCGGGTTTTTCTCGCGCCTGAAGAGACCTTCGAGTGCGCGGGCAACGTGGCGGAGAACTATTTCCTCTTTCCCAACGGCCGGGTTTACCAGTGCCCGCTTTGCGAGGATTACCCGCTGCACAGCATGCGCATCGAAAACAACCGCATTTGTCACACCCGGAAAATCAACGAAACCGACCTGTTCGGCCTGGATATCCCGGAAGGCTGCGTGATGAACAAGCTTGTCCAGGCCGGCAACATCGACTATGATTCCGGCGGCAAGCCCGTGTGCAAAATTGCCTGCTGCCTTTTAAAAGAGGAGATTCCCGCCTCGTACTAAGGGAGAATACAATTTGTCATGGGTCTGCGGGTGATGTTGTTAAACTCATTGCAACATTACTGACAAATCGTTAATATAAAATCGTCCCGAGAATCTCTTTCAGAGAAAGGTGCCCGCCCATGGCCGATCAAGAGAAACGCTACGTTCTGGACACCAATGTCATTCTCCATGACAGTGCGAGCATCCACCATTTTGAAGGACACGAAGTCGTGATCCCGATCTCCGTGCTCGAAGAGCTGGATGCGTTTAAAAAGGGCAACGAAGCCCTGAATTTTCATGCCCGGGAATTTCTGCGCACCCTGGATTCGATCAGCGGGGACAAGCTGTTTAACGGCGGGGTGAAAATCGGCGAAAATACCGGAAAAATCTCGGTAAAACTGGAGCAGGCCTTTCACCCGGACCTGGAGATCAATTTCGCCAGCCACAAGCATGACCACCGGATTTTGAATACCGCCTATCACTTGGCCAAGGAGGATCCGGCACGGGAGGTGATCCTGGTGACAAAGGACGTCAACCTCCGGATGAAGGCCAAGGCCCTGGGACTGTTGTCCCGGGATTATACCAGTGATCATGTCCGGGATATCAATGCCCTGTATTCCGGAAAACGGGTGGCCGAAGGCATTGCACCGGAACTCATCGACAATCTCTATCACAAGCCCCACGAGATTCCGGTCTCTGAGATGGATATCGACCCGCCCCTGATATCCAACGAATACCTGATTTTGCGAAACGGCAGAAAATCCGGGCTTGTGCGGTTTGATCCGGCCATGCGGATGCTGCGCCGGGTGGACCGAAAGGCGGCCTACAACATCATACCGCGCAACGCGGAACAGACCTTTGCGCTAAACGCCCTGCTGGATCCGGATATTCATTTAGTCAGCATCACCGGCAAGGCCGGCACCGGCAAGACGCTTCTGGCTCTGGCAGCCGCCCTGGAAGCCAAGCGCGGTTACCGCCAGATTTTCATGGCCCGGCCCGTGGTGCCGCTTAGCAACCGGGACATGGGGTACCTGCCCGGCGATATCCCGGCCAAGCTGGATCCCTACATGCAGCCCCTGTATGACAACCTGTCTGTCATCCAGAACCAGTTTGCAGAAAACGAGCCTTCCCATCAGCACATCAGCCAGATGCTGGATGCCAATAAACTCGTGATCGCCCCGCTTTCCTATATCCGCGGCAGAAGCCTGGTGAAGATCTTTTTTATCGTGGACGAGGCCCAGAACCTGACCCCGCATGAGATCAAGACCATTATCACCCGCTCGGGCGAAGGCACCAAGATGGTCTTTACCGGGGACATTTTTCAGATTGATCATCCCTATCTGGATACGCTTTCCAACGGCCTGAGCTATTTGATCGAGAAAATGCAGGGCCAGCAGCGCTATGCCCATGTCTCCCTGGAAAAAGGAGAGCGCTCGGAGCTGGCAGAACTGGCCAGTGACCTGCTGTAGCCGCAGCCTTCATGATTCTTCTCTGCCCGGCTCCGTGCCTGCCCCCTGGATAATATCGGAATGAATTGTTACATTAAATGCAAACCGGATTAACCCGAAACCAATTGAAAGGAGGGAGAAAAAATGGGATTTGCACTGTCGGAAATGCAGCTCAAAAGCCCCGCCTTTGAAACCCGGGGCAAAATTCCGCAGAAACACACAGGTGAGGGCCAGGATGTATCCCCGCCCCTGGAGTGGACCAATGTCCCGGAAGGAACGCGCTCTTTTGCGGTTATCTGCCATGATCCGGATGCGCCCCTGGTTCTGCCGGGGACCTACGGGTTTGTCCACTGGGTGCTATACAATATCCCGGCCTCGGTGACCGGACTGCCGGAAGGGTGCCCGGACTACACCAAGGGAGTCAACGACTTTAACCAGCAGGGCTACAAGGGGCCCAATCCGCCTGCCGGTCATGGTGTGCATCACTATTTCTGGTGGCTGCTGGCTTTAAACCAGGAATTGAACCTGGAGCCGGGTCTTACCCAGTGGCAGCTGCTGGAACGCATTGAATCGCACATCATTGGAATGAACCGCATTGTAGGTATATATGAGAAATAATTTTCGTCGGGTTTTGTAAAGGCCTCCCGGCAAAGGCGTTTTCCGGGAGGCCTTGATTTACCCCGGCGGGCGCCGTTTTTTCAACCGCCGGCCGGCTTATTCGAACTGACGGCGGTTAAATGTTGGTTGTTGCATCTATTCAGAAGCTTTCATCACAATATCGCCGTAGTAGGTCACCGTTGACGCACCGGTATTGTCCGAGTCGGTCATAATGGCAATTCCCCGGATCATGGGCGGGTCCTGCCCAAAGGCTTTTTTGTAGTCCGCCAAAACATTGCGGGACTCGGTAACCCAGGTGTTTGTCTTTTCCTTGCCGGTTTCCACCACCACCATCTGTACCCGGTCTGTGAATGCGTTTGACACGATTTTGCCCTCCGGTGCATTGCTGGCCCAAATGTAGCTAAGTGCCCCTGTAGGCGGGTATTCTCCGTGAAGCATCCTGGCTGCCTC
>JBKHJS010000011.1:0-35202 GCA_046537995.1 Desulfobacterales bacterium | reverse complement strand
TTTTGGTAATTCATAATTCGAATTTGTTTCGAGTTTCGAATTTCGTGCTTCGAATTTATGGCTGAAAACGGACCACGGCCTCGACGGCATGGCAAACAGTTTTCAATAACCGATCACTAGAAATCCTATACTGATGAATCAAAAACGAAACATATATCTCCGGATGAAAACCGTGGAAGAAGCCCGGGAAATCGTGCTTGGCGAACTCGCCCCCGGTCTGCGGGCTTGTGAGCAAACCGTGGATGTCACCGAGGCAGTCGACCGGGTGCTTGCCCGGCCGGTCTATGCGCGGCTTTCCTCTCCGGGATTTCACGCCGCGGCCATGGACGGGGCGGCGGTTAAGGCAAAAACCACCTTCGGGGCAACCGAGGCAGATCCCAAAATTCTGGCAGCCGGCACGGATGCCATATTTGTCAACACGGGTCACGTAATGCCGGAAAACACCGATGCCGTAATCATGATCGAAGACCTCCAGATCCTGGATGAAGGGCGCATCCGGATCGAGGCCCCGGCCTTTCCCTGGCAGCACGTGCGCCGTATGGGAGAGGATATCGTGGCCACGGAACTGCTTTTTCCCAGACACCATCGGATTACCCCCTACTGCCTGGGCGCGCTGATCGCCGGCGGCATATCCGAGGTTGCGGTCCTTGAAAAGCCGCACCTGTTTCTCATGCCCACCGGCCCGGAACTTCTGGAATATCAGGATGCCGTGCAGAATCTTACGCCGGGGCGGGTCATCGAGTCCAACTCCCACGTGCTGGGCAAAATGGCGGAAAAATGCGGTGCATCTTATAGGCGACACCCAATCCTGCCGGACGCGCCCGAACGCATTGAAAAAGCCGTGGACCGTGCCGCAGCCGACAAAGACTGCGACATGATCCTGATCATGGGCGGATCCTCGGCAGGCACAGAGGATTTCTCCCGGCAGGTCATCGAAGCAATGGGCCGGGTCCTGGTGCACGGCGTGGCCATGATGCCGGGAAAGCCGACAGTAATCGGGGAAATCAGGGGGAAGCCTGCCTTTGGCATTCCCGGATACCCGGTTTCGGCAATCATGGCCTTTGAACAGTTTGTCGCCCCCCTGATCGCCTCCATGCTGGGCCAGGAGGAAATGCCGGAAGAAACCACCGCAGTCCGGCCCTCCAGAAAAATCGCCGGCAAACTGGGCATGGAACAATTCGTCCGGGTCAAACTCGGCCGGGTGGGCCCGCGGATCGTGGCCACCCCCCTGCCCCGGGGCGCCGGTACCATCACCAGCATCACCGAGGCAGACGGCATCATCCGCATCCCCGCAGACAAGGAAGGAATCCGGGAGCACGAATCAGTAAACGCGAGACTGCTCAAGCCGCGCACCGCTGTGGAAAACACCATCTTGGCCGTGGGCAGCCACGACAATACCATTGACGTGCTCGCCGATCTGATCCGGGCCAGAAGCAACCGCTACAGCCTGTCTTCAAGCCATGTGGGATCCATTGGCGGATTGATGGCCGTTCAAAACGGATTGTGCCACCTTGCCGGATCCCACCTGCTTGACGCCGAAGACGGGTCCTACAACATCTCCTACATCCGCAAGTATCTGCCGGAAACGCCCGTCCGCTTGGTGCGCCTCGTGGAACGCGATCAGGGGCTGATCGTGGCACCGGGCAACCCCAAACGGATTTCCGGCATCAGCGACCTGCAAAGAGACGACATCGTGTTTATCAACCGGCAATCCGGGGCAGGCACCCGGGTCCTGCTCGATTACCGACTGGATCAGCTTGGTATTGACCCGGATGAAATCCGGGGCTATGAAAAAGAAGAATTCACCCACATGGCCGTTGCAGTGGCGGTTCTGGGGCAGACCGCGGATGCGGGACTGGGAATCTTTGCCGCAGCCAATGCCCTGGGCCTGGAGTTTATCCCGGTGGTCACCGAATCCTATGATCTGGTGATCCCTGAGGCGTTCATGGATCTTCCCGGAGTTCAACTGATGATGGAAGTCATCGGTTCCCGGGACTTCTCAGAGCGGGTAAATGCGCTTGGCGGGTATCACACGGAAAATACAGGTAAAGTTGTTTGGACGCAACCCTGATGCCATACGAAGTAATTGATCATACGGCAGATACCGGAATCCAGGTATGGGCAGGCACGCCAACCGGGCTTTTTGCCGAGGCCTGCCGGGCCATGTTTGAACTGATCACTGAAAACTCGCGGGTTATACCCGTCAAAACCAAAAAACTGTCCATCGAGGGAATCGATCAGACCGATCTGCTCATTAACTGGCTCCGGGAACTGCTGATGCTGTGGAGCGCGGACCAGGAACTTGTGGCATCCGTGCAGATCTCTGAGTTATCCGAAAAAAATATGCTGGCAACGATTTGGACACAACCCTTTGACCCGGAAAACCATGTGATTTATACAGATATCAAGGCGGTGACATATCACGGCGCAGAGATCATCTCCCGCAACGGACAGTGGGAAACCAGCGTAATATTTGATGTCTGAACGCCCGGGAGGATCGCCATGGAAATTAACAAAATAAACGATTATCTCTGGGAGATCCCCCAAAGCGGGCCCATGAACGTCCCGGCACGGATATATTCCAGCAATGCCCTGATCGATGCGGTAAAAAAGGACGAAACCTTCAGGCAGCTGGTCAACGTGGCCCAGTTGCCGGGGATCATCAAGTACGCCATGGCCATGCCGGATATCCACTGGGGATATGGCTTTCCCATAGGCGGGGTGGCCGCCTTTGATACGCAAAACGGCGTAATCTCCCCGGGCGGGGTCGGATACGACATCAACTGCGGCGTTCGCCTGGCTGCAACCGGGCTGGATGAAAAAGAAATCCGGCCGAAGCTGGCGGACCTCGCCTCTGCCCTGTATCGTGATATTCCATCGGGCGTGGGATCCACCGGTCCGCTGAGGCTCACCGACAAGCAGCTGAAAAAAGTCCTGAGCCAGGGCAGCCCCCGGATCATTGACCAGGGATACGGGGATAGCGCGGATGCAGATCATACAGAGGAAGGCGGCTGCATGGCCAATGCCGACTCGAAGGCTGTCAGCAGCCGGGCCATGGAACGGGGGCGCAGGCAGCTGGGGACACTGGGCTCGGGCAACCATTTCATGGAAATCGGCGTGGTGGACACGATGTATGACCCCATGGTGGCCGATGCCTTCGGCCTGCGCACCGGCCAGGTCACCCTGCTGATCCATACAGGTTCCCGGGGCCTGGGCCATCAGGTCTGCGACGACTTTCTGGCCGCCATGACCAAAAAGGTCCACCAGACCGGCATCCGGATCCCGGACAGGCAGTTGGCCTGCATGCCGATCAATTCCGCCGACGGCAGAAAATATTACAATGCCATGGCATGTGCCGCCAATTTTGCCTGGGCCAACCGGCAGGTCCTCATGCATCTGGCAAGAGACGTGTTTATGGAAACCCTCGGCATCAGTCCCCGGGACCTGGCCATGCACCTGGTCTACGATGTCTGCCACAACATCGCCAAGATTGAAACTCACGTAGTCGACGGCAGACAGCGCGAGGTGTGCGTTCATCGCAAGGGTGCCACGCGGGCTTTTGCACCCGGCCATCCGGCATTGAACCGGGCTTTCCGGGATGTGGGCCAGCCCATCCTGATCCCCGGGGACATGGGGACTGCTTCTTACGTGCTGGTGGGTACGCAGGAGGCAATGGACCAGACCTTTGGTTCCACGTGTCACGGCGCCGGCAGGGTACTGAGCCGAAAGGCGGCAAAAAAGGCGGCAAAGGGCCGACCCCTGGCACAGGAACTCGAGCAAAAGGGCGTGCTGGTCCGCGCCTCCGGAAAAGGGACCATGGCAGAAGAAATGCCGGAGGCATATAAAAATGTCACCGAAGTCGTCGAGGCGGTCCACGGCTCTGGCATCTCAAGAAAGGTGGCCAGGCTGCGTCCCATTGCAGTGGTAAAAGGGTAAAATCCGAAATCCGAATACCGAAATTCGAATAAATAGTTCTTAAAACGATAAAATGCCAAGCATAAGCCCGGGTTTCGGTTATTTCAATTTCTGTCATTCGATATTGCTTCGGATTTCGAATTTCGTGTTTCGAATTTATGGTCGAAAAACCAATTAATAAGGTTGACATGAAGCGCCAGGCGCTGAATAACGGCAAAACAAGGGGAGAAATGCTGAAGTGAATCCGGCGATTTTCAGGGAATATGACATCCGCGGGATTGCGGACGCGGACATGCACGATCAGGATGTATACAACCTGGGCAGGGCGATCGGGACGTATATGCGGGAAAACGGCTGCACCCGGATCGCCGTGGGCCGGGACTGCCGCATGAGTTCAAAACGGTATACGGAAAAGCTCATCCAGGGCCTTGTGGATACCGGCTGCGAAATCCTTTGGATCGGCATCTGCCCTACCCCGGTGCTCTATTTTTCCATCCGGCATTTCAACACCCACGGCGGCGTCATGGTCACGGCCAGTCACAATCCGCCGGAATACAACGGGTTTAAAATCTGCAAGGGCACCGAATCGGTGCACGGCAGCCAGATCCAGAAAATCCGGGAGATTGCCGAAAACGGCGATTTTGCCGCAGGCCGGGCGAGCGTCTCCGAAGCCGATGCAGTAACACCCTACCGCGATTACATCGAAAACAGCATTACCATCAAACGGCCGCTGCGTGTGGGAATTGATGCGGGCAACGGTACAGCAGGGGTCGTGGCCGTCCCCCTGCTCAAAAACCTCGGCTGCGAGGTGCACGATTTATACTGCGACATGGACGGCCGGTTTCCCAATCACGAGGCTGATCCCACGGTCGTTGACAACCTGGCCGACCTTATTGCCCTGGTAAAAGACAAGGGGCTGGATGCGGGCATCGGCTATGACGGCGACGGAGACCGCATCGGCGTGGTGGATCACCTGGGACGGATCATATACGGCGATCAACTCATGATTATCTTTGCCAGGGAAATCCTGGCCCGCAAGCCGGGAGCCACGTTTATCTCCGAGGTCAAGTGCTCCAAGACCATGTACGACGATATCGAGGCCCACGGCGGCCGGGCTGTTATGTGGAAGACCGGCCACTCCCTGATCAAGGAAAAGATGAAGGACGAAAATGCGGCACTGGCAGGGGAGATGAGCGGACACATGTTCTTTGCGGACCGCTATTTCGGATTTGACGATGCGATTTACGCCTCCTGCCGGCTGCTGGAAATTCTTTCGGCCACCGGCAAAACCATACCGGAATTGCTCCAGGGGATCCCGGAAACGTGCAGTACGCCCGAAATCCGCGTGGAATGCCCGGACGCGGTAAAATTCGACGTGGTGGAAAGGGCGAAAAAGTCCCTGTCTGAACAGTTCCGGGTAATTGATATCGATGGTGTGAGAATCGTGTTTGAGGACGGCTGGGGACTGGTTCGGGCCTCAAACACCCAGCCGGCCCTGGTGATGCGGTTTGAGGCGCTGTCAGAAACCCGGCTGGAGGAAATCCGCAAAACCGTGGAAAACACGATTGCTGCGATCAAAGAAAGAATGTGATGCGAATTCCCCTCAAACCGTTTCCCGAAGATGACCCGAAACAGGCCCTGCGCCTCAGGCGGTTTTTCATGGCGCTGGGGACCTATTTCGTGTGGCTCTTTTTAATTGTATATTGCCACATTCTGGACTTCATCCGCCTGGCGCCCTGGGAGACGGCCCTTATATACGCGTTTTTCCTATCCGTCAATGCGATCTTCTATCTCCTCATCCGCACCGGTGCAAACAAGAGATTCTCAGATCCGAGCATGACCCTTGCCCAGATGATCACCGGTACAATTGCGGCCATGATCATTATTTACTTTACTGACCGAATTCGTGCTTTAATGCTTTTTATCTATTTCGTGGCTTTCATATTCGGTATTTTCCGGTACAACATACGGCAGTACCTCGCTTTTGCCCTGTTCGCCCTTTGCAGTTACGGGCTGGTCGTTCTTTTGCTGTTCCACAATCATCCGGCAACCGTAGCACCCAAAATCGAAATCCTGCAGTTTATCATTTTCGGGGCCGTGCTTTTCTGGTTTTCCTTTATCTGCAGCTATATCAGTCACCTGCGGAGCCGTATCTCCACTGCCAACCGGGAACTCACCGATGCATTAAAAACCATTGAAACCATCGCCATCCAGGACGATCTCACACGGGTCTACAACCGCCGCCACATGTTTACCGAACTCCAGCGGGGCAAAAGCATTGCCGATCGCACCGGAATGCCCATTGCCATCGTAATTTTCGACCTGGACCATTTCAAGTGGGCCAATGACGTATTCGGCCATCAGAAAGGCGACCAGATCCTCAAACGGCTGATTCACGAGATCAAAAGGGAACTTCGGGAAACCGATATCATTGCCCGCTACGGGGGCGAGGAATTTCTCGTGATCATGTTTGACGCTGATATTGAGGGCGCGAAGGAATGCGGTGAAAGAATCCGTAAAAGGGCGGAAAGCGTAAGATATGCTGGATTTTCCGATACGTTTCGGGTAACGATTTCCATTGGCATTACCATGTATTGTCCCGCTGAAAGTATTGATAAAATGATTCAAAGGGCCGACAATGCATTGTATCGTGCCAAGGCCAACGGCCGAAACCGGACGGAAGTGGAGATGCCGGAATCGGAATACGCAAACGATAAATCTTGAAAAGCCACGGAGGTTTAACCATGAAGGCTCTTGTAAGCGACAACCTGGGCGAGACCGGCATCGAAATTCTCAAGGCTGCCGGAGTTGAGGTGGATGTCAAAACCGGTCTTTCTCCGGAGGAACTAAAATCGATCATTGCGCCATACGACGCGCTCGTGATCCGCAGCGCCACCCGGGTAACCGCTGACCTGCTGGAGGCTGCAGAAAATTTGAAGGTCGTGGGCAGGGCCGGTATCGGCCTGGATAACGTCGATATCCCGGCAGCCACCCGAAAGGGCGTGGTGGTCATGAACACGCCGGGCGGCAACGTGGTGACCACCGCAGAGCATGCCCTGGCCCTGATGCTTTCCCTGACACGCAATGTTCCCCGTGGCACCGCCTCGCTCAAGTCCGGGCAATGGGAAAAAAAGAAGCTCCTGGGCCGGGAAATATGCGACAAGACCCTGGGCGTAATCGGTTTCGGCAAGATCGGTTCCGTGGTCGCCGATCGGGCCCGGGGGCTGAAAATGCGCGTGGTCGTATACGACCCTGTGGTTCAGCCCGAAAGCATCGAAAAGCAGGGTCTTGAAAGCATGCAACTCGAGGAGCTTTACGCACAAGCTGATTACATAACAGTGCATGTGCCGAAAAACAAAAACACCACTCACATGATCAACAAGGAAGCCATTGCGCAGATGAAAGACGGCGTAATGATCATCAATTGCGCACGCGGGGGCATCGTGGACGAAGATGCCTTGTATGAGGGCCTTACCATGGGAAAAGTGGGCGGCGCAGCTCTGGACGTTTTTGCCCAAGAGCCCCCGCCCCCGGATTTGCCGCTGCTGAAACTCGAAAACGTGGTGGCCACACCGCACCTTGGCGCATCCACTTACGAGGCCCAGACCAACGTGGCAGTGGCCGTGGCCAACCAGATCATCGAGTACCTTGTGTACAACAACGTGGTCAACGCGGTCAACGTGCCTTCCATCTCCGGCCGGGCCCTGGAACAGCTCAGCCCGTTTCTGGATCTTGCCGAAAAAATGGGCAGCCTGCAGGCCCAGTTCATCACGGGCCAGCTCAGGGAAATCGACATTCAGTACAACGGCGATTTCTTCGGATACGACATGCTGCCCGTGACTTCCGCATTTATCAAGGGGGTCCTGAGCTATAGGCTCGGAGATGAAGTCAATGCCATCAATGCCCACTACATCGCCAAGGAGCGGGGAATTAAAATCACGGAATCGAGTTCCCCGGAAGCCACCGAGTTCCTGCACCTGATTACCACCCGGGTCATCGGCACGGAAAAGACCTCCACGGTTGCGGGCACGGTATTTGGCAAAAACGATCCGCGTATTGTACGGCTCGATGATTTCCGGATCGAAATCATCCCCCAGGGGCACCTGGCACTGATTCACAACCGGGATGAGCCCGGGGCCATCGGAAACATCGGAATGACCCTGGGCCAGCACGGCATCAATATTTCCAGGATGCAGGTGGGCCTGGAAGTGGGCGGAGAACACAATGTCATCCTGCTGCGCACAGACACCCCCATCCCGGATGAAGTCACAGCGGCATTGCGTGCGCTGTCCCAGGTGAGATCGGTCAAAACGCTGGAGTTATAAAAAATCCTAATAAGGGAGGTGGAAGCAAAATATGACACAGGACGACGACTCCAAAAAACAAACCGGGCAGGCGCAATACGTGATGCCTGAGGCCAATTTCACCACTTTCATTCTGTCGCTGAACTCCTCGGCCCTGGTCCACCTCGGCCAGCACAGCGATCCGGCCACCGGCGCCACTGCCAAAAACCTGCCGGTGGCCAAGCAGACCATTGATGTGCTGGCCATGCTGGAAGAAAAGACGCAGGGCAATCTAACCGACGAGGAACGGCGCTTATTGACAAACGTAATCTACGAATTACGTTTGCTGTATGTAAAAGAAACCGAAGGCGAATAACCTACCTGCCCATTGCGTGGAACCCGAAAAATCAAGGAGGAAGCAAAGCCATGAAATTCCATATCAAGTCAGCAGGCTGGCTGGTGACCGTCCTGGCAGCCGTCGCAATTACCGCCGGCGGCATGCTGGTGATGCCGGATCATTATACCACTTCCGCAGCCGGGTCGCAGCCGGAACAGACCCAGATGGTTCCCAAAAATTTCACCCAGCTGGCAGAAGATGCAGGCGCGGCCGTAGTAAACATCCGCACCGTAAAGACCGTGGAAGGCGGCGGCCAGATGTTTCGCCATTTTTTCGGACCCGACGGACCGAACCGGCAGCAGCGTCCTTTTGATGAATTCTTTGAGCGTTTTTTCGGAGACCAGAACCCGAGGGAATTCAAGCGCAGGAGCCTGGGCTCCGGGTTTGTCCTGGACAAAGAAGGTCATATTGTAACCAATCATCACGTCATCAAGGATGCCGATGAAATCCAGGTCAAGCTTCAAAGCGGCAAGGAATACGACGCCGAGATCATCGGCACGGATGAAAGCACGGACCTGGCATTGATCAAGATCCCGCCGGAAGCGGATCTGCCGACCCTGGAGCTCGGCAGTTCCAAGAAGACGAAAATCGGGCAATGGGTGGTTGCCATCGGCAATCCGTTCGGCCTGGATCATACGGTCACCTCCGGCATTATCAGCGCCAAGGGGCGGGTCATCGGCGCAGGCCCGTATGACGATTTTATCCAGACCGATGCCTCGATTAATCCGGGAAACAGCGGGGGGCCGCTGCTGAACATGAACGGCGAGGTCATCGGCATCAACACGGCCATCGTGGCCGCAGGCCAGGGCATCGGTTTTGCAATCCCCTCGGATCTGGCCAAGGACATCATTTCCCAATTGAAGCAAAGCGGCGAAGTAACCCGCGGATGGCTCGGCGTGGGCATCCAGGAACTCAACCCGGAACTCCGGGAATATTATGACGTGGATGAAGGCGTGCTGGTTACCCAGGTCTTTTCCGGCGATCCCGCTGCCGAGGCCGGGATCAAGCCCAATGACATCATCACCGCGGTAAACGGCAAGTCGGTGGATTCACCGCGGGAACTCTCCAAGCTGGTGGCCGATATCCAGCCGGGTGAAGAAGCCGAAATCCGGTTCGTCCGAGAAGGCGAATCCAAAACCACCACTGTGACCCTGGCCAAGCGGGAGGGGGAAAAAATGGCCGAACGCAGCGAAGAGGCGCCCGAAGATTCGGCAAAACCCGCCCTCGGCATGGATGTGGCGGAAATCACATCCGATATCGCCGAGCAGTTTAACCTTGAAAACACAGAAGGCGTTATCGTCTCTGACGTGAAACCGGAAAGCAAAGCCTACGAGGCCGGCTTTAAAAGGGGCGACATCATCCGGGAAATCAACCATCAGCCCGTGAAATCGGTGCGGGACTTCAGGCAAACCATTGACAAAGCCGAAAAGGGAGACGCGCTGTACTTCTACGTGCTGCGCGCGCGTCAAGGCATTACCATTATCAAATTGACCAAATAAACCAGAACCATCCAAGGGTACGGTTTGACTGCATGACCCGGCAGAAACCCATGGTGCTGCATGCACCCGCAAAAATCAATCTGTACCTGGATGTGCTCGAAAAACGACCGGACGGTTATCATGAGCTGATCTCCCTGATGTGCTGTATCGGGATCCATGATACCGTCCGGTTGTCGTTTGACATCCTGCATGCCGATAACAGGATCACCGTGGCATGCGATCATCCGGAAGTCCCTTCTGGTCCCGACAACCTGGCCCATCGTGCGGCCGCGGCCTTTTTCGAGGCAACGGGCCTGGCCCCCGGGCTGTCCATTGCCATTGAAAAACAAATCCCTGTAGGCGCCGGCCTCGGCGGCGGCAGCAGCAATGCGGCGGCCGTGCTTACCGGTTTGAATCGCCATTTTGGTTTTCCGCTGCCGGATAACCAATTAATGACCCTCGGAGGCGGCCTGGGTGCGGATGTGCCGTTTTTCATCTCCGGCCGACCGGCTGTTGCCCGGGGAATCGGCGAAAAGCTTTCCCCTTTTTCTGAAATCCCCGACATGCCAATAGTTTTAGTATATCCCGGATGCCCCGTATCCACCGGCACAGTGTATAAAAAATTGAATTTGGCATTGACAAAAACCAAAAAAATCCATACAAAATTTATTTTTGAAACGGGCAACTACACGGATATCTGCAAGCATCTGTACAATGTGCTCGAACCGGTTGCCATGGAACTTTGCCCTGAAATCGGAGCGGCAAAACAGGCGCTCATTGCAGGCGGGGCTGACGGCGCACTCATGAGCGGAAGCGGATCTTCGGTTTTCGGGATATTTCCGGAGGCCCAAAAAGCCGAAAACGCTTGCCGCAAGTTATCCGGAAACAGCAATTGGCAAGTGTTCCATACGCGGTTGCGCAAATCGTGCCGGAACGAAGATTGGAATCCTTCGGCCAATCACTGAATAACGCTACGTTTTTGCCGGGAATTTACGGATCACGAGGTTGCTGGGGCGTCGTCAAGCGGTAAGACACAGGATTTTGGTTCCTGCATTCGGAGGTTCGAATCCTCCCGCCCCAGCCAATTCCAAGGCGGCTTCAATATGATTAACCCCAACCTCAAAGAGGGGGGCATAAAAGTGGACAACAACGGATATATCATTTTTGCCGGCACATCGAACCCGGATCTCTCAGAGGCGATCTGCAGATACCTGGGTCAGCCGCTGGGCAATGCCAAAGTCAAAAGATTCAGCGACGGCGAAGTGCAGATTGAGATCGATGACAATGTCCGGGCAAAGGATGTATTTGTCATCCAGTCAACCTGCCACCCGGTCAATGACAACCTGATGGAACTGCTGCTGATGATTGACGCCCTGAAGCGCTCCTCAGCCAAACGCATCACAGCGGTAATCCCTTATTTCGGATATGCCCGGCAGGACAAAAAAGTGGCGCCCCGTGTTCCCATAAGCGCAAAGCTGGCAGCCGATCTGCTGACAACCGCCGGGGCCAACCGGGTGATTACCATGGACCTGCATGCCGGCCAAATCCAGGGTTTTTTCGATACCCCGGTGGATAACCTGTTTGCGGCCCCCGTGTTAATTGACTACATGCGCAGATATTTTTCCGACGATCTGGTCATTATCTCCCCGGATGCCGGCGGCGTGGAGCGTGCCCGGGCTTTTGCCAAGAGATTGAATGCCGGGCTGGCCATTATCGACAAGCGGCGATCATCTCCCAACAAGGCCACTGCCATGGCAGTTATCGGGAATGTGGAAGGCAGAAAGGCAATTATTCTCGACGATATGGTGGATACCGCCGGGACCCTGACCGAGGCGGCAAACGCCATCGTGGCCAACGGGGCAAGTGAAGCACATGCATGCTGCACGCATGCGGTACTTTCCGGTCCTGCAGTGGAGCGCATCAATGATTCGGCCATCAAGACACTGGTGGCAACCGACACCATCCCTTTGACCGGGGAGAAAAAGGACTGCGAAAAACTCGTTGTCCTTAGCATTGCCGAACTCTTCGGGGAGGCCATTTATCGAAGCCATACCGGAGATTCCGTAACATCCTTATTTGTCTGATCACAGCACAGAACAAAATATACTGGAGGAACAATCTTGGAAATTATTAAACTAAACGCAGAGCCCCGCCAGGAAACGGGCAAAGGCGCAGCCCGCAGTTTAAGGCGGGCCGGACGCATACCCGGTATCCTGTACGGCGCCGATATCGAAACAAAGCCGCTTTCGGTGGGCATTCAGGAACTTGAACGGATGTTTAACAATCCCAAATTCACCCGGGGGCTGATCAACCTGGTGGGCGGCGACGGCGGCAACAAGCCGCGGACCGTAATGATCAAGGAGTTCCAGCAGGACCCGGTAAAGGATCATTACCTCCATATCGACTTTTACGAAATCAAGATGGACCAGAAACTTGCCACCATGGTCCCGGTGACCACGACCGGCACGTCCAAAGGCGTGGAGGAAGGCGGGATCCTGCAGATCATCCGGCGGGAGCTGGAAGTCTACTGCCTGCCGGCCAATATCCCAGAGCAGATTGAAGTCGACATCAGCGAACTGGATGTCGGGGACTCGGTTCATGTCAGCGAACTCCAGGTGGCCGAAGGCGTGGAGATTCCATATGAAGCCGATTTCACGATCCTGACGGTGGTCAGCCCGAAGATGGAAGAACCGGAAGAAGAAGTTGTCGAGGAAGAGGCTCTTGAAGAAGGCGAGGAAGGTGCTGAAGGTGCTGAAGGCGAAGAATCTGAATCTTCGGAAGACTCCGGGGAATAATCGGCGGCCCTGCGGCCCGCGGCAGGCCCGGAGGGTATCCGCACCCGTACGCAGGCCAGACACTCCGGCACGATGAACAGCAACGCCCAATGGCTGATTGCCGGACTGGGTAATCCCGGCAGAAAATATGAGCGGACGCGGCACAATGTGGGTTTTATGGTTGCAGAGCGGGTGGCACGACGATGCGAAATCCCGATCGACCAGAACAAGTTCAAAAACCGATTCGGTCGCGGGCATTGCGAAAAAATGCGCCTTGTCATTGCCAAACCCGTGGACTATATGAACCGCAGCGGCCCCCCGCTATACCAGCTGGCCCGGTATTTCGCCATTCCGCTCAAAAACATACTGGTTATACACGATGATATGGATATAGAAAAAGGTCAAGTCAAAATTAAAGAGAAAGGAGGTCACGGAGGGCACAACGGAATCAAATCGATCATGGATGTCTTCGGATCCGGCGATTTTCCGAGACTTCGCATCGGCATCGGGCGTCCCGAGACCCCGATGGATGTTACGGATTACGTGCTCGGTAAATTCACCGGTGAAGAAGCCAGGATCTTTGCATCGGCTCTCGAAAATGCCGAGGATGCCGTGATCACGCTTGTTAAAAGCAGCGTAACACAAGCAATGAACGAATTTAACCAGAGACAGATCGTTTAGGGTGTCCCATTATTAACCTAAATCTTTAGGGAGGTAGGCATGGAAGTTCTACTGGAAAATATTCCGCTGACTTGCACCATCATCGGAGCAATCGGGATTCTTTATTCCCTGATCGTGGCCGGCCTAATCAAGAGCGCTCCCACCGGCACGGAAAAAATGCGCGAAATCGCCAATGCCATTCAGGAAGGCGCTATTGCGTATCTGAACCGGCAGTTAAAAAGTATGGCGATCGTAGGCGTGGTGATCTTTATCATCCTTTATTTGAGCCAGTTTTATTCCGACACTATAGGAACGAGCACTGCCATCGGCTTTGCCGTAGGTGCGATCGCTTCCTATCTTGCCGGCTACATCGGAATGCGGGTTTCAGTCCTCGCAAATATCCGCACTGCCGAAGCCTCCAAGCAGGGACTTGCCGCAGGCCTGAAAATGGCATTCCGCGGCGGATCGGTAACCGGCATGCTGGTTGCCAGTTTGGCCCTTACGGCAATCGCAGGATTCTATACAGTCCTGACCATGGATGCTGAAGCAGGAGAAGTGCACTCGATTGCCCCGCTGGTAGCACTGGGCTTCGGCGGCAGCCTGGTTTCAATCTTTGCCCGGCTCGGCGGCGGCATATTCACAAAGGGTGCTGACGTGGGAGCTGACCTGGTGGGCAAGGTCGAAGCCGGCATTCCTGAAGACGACCCGAGAAACCCCGCGACCATCGCAGACAACGTCGGCGACAACGTGGGCGACTGTGCGGGCATGGCAGCTGACCTGTTCGAGACCTATGCTGTCACTGTGGTGGCGGCTATGCTGCTTGGCAGCCTGTTTTTTGAAGGAGAGGTCATGGCTGTCCACTATCCCTTGATCCTGGGCGCCATTTCAATTATCGCCTCCATCGTGGCCACTCTGTTTGTGCGCATGGGCAAAAATGAATACATCATGGGCGCCCTCTACAAAGGAATGTTCGGTGCAGCCATACTTGCAGCCATAGCCTTCTACATTTTCACGATCTCTGCGGTTGACAACATCGGAGGCATTCCCGGTATAAACCTGTTTTATGCTTCCCTGGTGGGACTTGTTCTCACGGTTCTCATTGTTATTATCACAGAATACTACACCGGCACCTACGGCCCGGTTAAAGGCATTGCAGAGGCTTCCACAACAGGTCACGGCACCAACATTATCGCCGGTCTTGCAGTGAGCCTTCAATCCACTGCGCTGCCTGTGCTTGCAATCTGCATCGGCATCGGTATCGCCTACGGATTGGCAGACCTCTACGGCATTGCCATTGCCGCAGTTGCCATGCTCTCAATGACCGGTATGGTAATCGCCATTGACGCATACGGTCCGATCACGGACAATGCCGGCGGTATTGCGGAAATGGCCGAGCTCGACGACAGCGTCCGCGCGGTCACCGATCCGCTCGATGCGGTGGGCAACACCACCAAGGCGGTTACCAAAGGCTATGCAATTGGTTCTGCCGGCCTTGCCGCACTGGTACTTTTTTCATGCTATGTCCAGGAATTTGTCATCCAGGCCGGAACAGAGGAAGCTGCTGCTGCATTGGCGTTCGAACTCAGCGACCCCTACATCATTATCGGGCTGTTTATCGGCGGTCTCCTGCCGTTCCTGTTCACCTCAATCGCAATGAACGCGGTGGGTCGTGCAGGTGGTGCGGTGGTTGACGAGGTTCGCCGCCAGTTCCGGGAAATTCCGGGCATCATGGAAGGCACCTCCAAGCCGGATTACGGCAGGTGCGTTGATATTGTCACCAAGTTCGCATTGAAGGAAATGATGGTGCCTGCCCTGCTCCCGGTTGCCACTCCGATTCTGGTAGGCCTGTTCCTGGGCAAAATCGCGCTTGGCGGCGTGCTCATCGGAAGCATCGTCACCGGTCTGTTCGTGGCGATCTCCATGTGCACAGGCGGTGCTGCATGGGACAATGCCAAGAAATACATTGAAGACGGATTCTTCGGCGGCAAGGGCAGCGACGCCCATAAGGCCGCTGTGACAGGCGACACCGTCGGCGACCCGTACAAGGACACCGCCGGCCCGGCAGTCAATCCCATGATCAAGGTGCTCAACGTGGTGGCGCTGCTGATGGTGCCGTTTTTGCTGTAATCTGATTCGTTACAATACCTAACCACTTAAAAGGGCCGGTGATTTTCACCGGCCCTTTTTTTATTGATTTCATCCCTGGAAAATGGTAGTAATGGTTTTTTACGGAATAAACCTTGCATTGCCCTTAGGTGAAAAAAATGGCACAAAAAGCGAAATGCCAGAACGAAACGGCCAAGCGATTTGAAATCGGGGACCTTGCCGTGTATCCGGCCCACGGGGTGGGGCGCATCGAATCCATCGAAAGCCGTGTCATCAACGGAGATACACATGATTTCTACATCATGAAAATCCTGGACAACGGGATGGTAATCATGATCCCCACCAACAACGTCGAATCCGTCGGATTGCGCGCGGTCGTCGGCGAGGACGAAATTCCGGGAATTTATGAGGTTCTTGCGGAAAAAAAGGAAGACATCCAGGACAACCAGACATGGAACCGGCGATACAAAGAGTACATGGACAGGCTTAAAACCGGCTCGCCTTATGACGTTGCTGCCGTGTTCCGGGATCTCTACCTTCTGAAGCTGACCAAGGACCTTTCATTCGGAGAGCGCAAACTGCTTGACACGGCACGGGCGCTTTTGCTGCGGGAGATCTGCACGGCCAAGAACCAGGATGAAAAAAAGGTATGGTCAGAGATCGAATCCCTTTTCGGCAGCAACGGCAATGGCAGCAAACATGCCTGATGACCGATGCAGGGCCGGAAACGATTACATTTACCGCCGGTGATGCCGAAGCCGGCCAACGCCTGGATCAACTCATTGTCTCAATTGTCCCCGGATGCTCAAGAAACGCTGCTGCCCGACTCATTCAGAAGGGGGACGTCCGGGTCAATAACGCCGAAAAAAAGCCCGGCTACAGGGTAGCTGCCGGCGATATCATAACCGCGGCGGACAGGGCCCCGGACAACCTTCCCGAATTTACCCCCCAGCCAATCCATCTGGATGTGATCTACAAGGATTCTGCTGTTATCGGGATCAACAAGCCACCCGGGATGGTGGTCCACCCGGCTGCCGGCCATCTTTCCGGTACGCTCGCCCACGGGCTGGCATATCATTTTCCAGAACTTGAAAATGTCGGCGCCGAGCCTGATCGGCCCGGCATCGTGCACCGCCTGGACAAGGACACCTCGGGCGTGCTGGTTGCCGCGCGAACCCAGGCGGCTTTCCTGCACATTACACGGCAATTCAAAGACCGCGCAGTGGAAAAATCCTATGTGGCTTTCATCCACGGAAACCCCGAGCAAGACGACGGCAGGATCATTCTACCCATATACAGGCACCCGGTACAGCGCAAGAAAATGGCCGCAGACCTGCAGGACACGGGCCAAGGCAGGCACGCTGAAACGCGGTGGCGGGTCATTACCAGATACGGGCAACTCACGATGGTGGAATGCGACATCAAAACCGGTCGCACGCACCAGATCCGGGTACACTTGGCAGCCATCGGGCACCCGATCATCGGCGACCCGGTATACGGATACAAGCATCCCCATCGATTGTATGCGAACCAGCCCGATCTAGCCGGCATAATCCGGCAGGCTCCCCGCCAGATGCTTCATGCCGGACAAATTTCCCTGACCCATCCGCAAACCGGCCGGAAGCTTACGCTGAGCGCCCCGCTGCCAAATGACATGGCATCCTTCGGCAATTGCCTTGCAGACGCGTCTTACTGCTCTGGCGGGTGATCCCGTTTCTTCAGCGTCAGGTCACAGCGCCGGCTCTTTTTATCAAAGCTCATTACGATTTCCTCGTCCGGACTTTTTTCAGATGCAAGTTGGCCGTAACGCTCCTTGATCCGCTGGACAAAGCCGTCCTTTGTTTCCCCGCCCGAGTCCCCGCCAAGCTTTTCCTGCTGAATTTCCCAGAGCCTGTCAACCGAATAAATCCGGCGGCGATCCGCATCATGGGTTTGTCCTGAGGGGGGCGCCTGCTGTTGTGTTTGCTGCCGGTGGCTTTCGGCGCGCCTTGCAGCATCGGCATTATCCCATAGCTGCCGCCATGCCCGGCTGGCATAATAAACCTTCCATTGCAGGTTATCGAGCTGGGTTTCCAGGTACTTGGTGGAAACCGACGGGTCAATCCGAAATTTCTGAACTTTTTCGATAAATTCCTGATGGTGCGGGTGCGGCTTGTTTTCCCGGTCCGCCAGGTAAGCCCGGATCCGGGCATCCATTTCATCGGCCTGGCGCCTCAATGCGATTATCTGGTTTTCGATTTCCTTTCTTCGCTGGGCAACATTGGAACTCATCTCACCACCCCCTTTTCACCTCAACCGGGTATCGTAAAATTCATCTATATTATTAGCAGGATAATGCGTTTTTGTAAAGCCGGACCGATACCGAACAGCGATCGTAAGGCGTTTGCCGGAAAAACAAAAGCCGCGGGCGAATCTGATTCGCCCGCGGCTTTTGCCAAACAGGGGGGAAGGAAAAATAATGTCTAACTATGCAGCATCTCGGGAATCCGGATCATAACAAAGCCGACAGCAGTTTAAACAGCGAGCCGCCTCAGACAATGCCGCGGGCTCGCCAAGCACCTGATCCACTTCGACAAAACTATGAATCCGGTCCTGTACGGGAAGTTCCGGCATTTGCGCACGCCGGCTTTTTCCAACTCCGGGTACGGATTCAAAAAGTGATTCACTGATGTGCCGATTGGACAACAGCGCCCGGGGCTGAGGTTTAACTTCCCGGCCCTTTAGAAACAGATCAATGGCCCTGGCGGCCCTGCGGCCGCCGCCGATGGCATCCACAACAAGGGCCGGCCCGGTGGCGCCGTCACCTGCGGCAAAAATATAGGGAACATTTGAGCGGCAGGTCTCCGGATCCACATCAATGGTGCCCCATCGGGTCATGCTTAATTCATCCATCCGGGTGCCCGGGGTTTGGAAAGACGTATCCGGGGACTGACCAATGGCGGTAATAATCGTATCCACATCCAGAACCGTCTCCGATCCTTCCACGGGCACGGGCCTGCGGCGTCCACTGGCATCCGGCTCTCCAAGCTCCATTTTCAGATATTCCAGTCCGGCTACGTTTTCGTCCGAATCCCCGATCACCTTATTGGGTGCGGCCAGAAAAATAAACTCAATGCCTTCGTGCCCGGCAGCCTCGATTTCCACTTCATTTGCCGGCATCTCGGTGCGGGTGCGGCGATATACCAGGTAAACCTTTTCAAGCCCCATTCGCACCAATGTGCGCGCGCAGTCAATGGCCGTGTTACCCCCGCCGATCACCGCGGCCCGGCTGCCGATACGGACCGGTTCCTGGCCGGCCATGCGCGAAAGAAAGTTAATACCGGTAAAGCACCCGTTTAAATCCTCGCCCGGGATCTTGAGCCTATAATCCTTCCATGCGCCAACGCCCATGAAAATCGCATCAAAACCCGCACCCACAAGGGACCCGAGATCAAAGTCCACGCCCATTTTCACATTGGTGTGGTATTCAATGCCCAGGTTCAAAATCCCCTCGATTTCCCAATCCAGTACCACCTTGGGCAGACGGTATTCCGGTATGCCGTATCTGAGCATCCCGCCGAGCTTGGGCATGGACTCGAAGATATTCACGCTGTGACCCACGCGCCGCAGAAAATAAGCGCAGCTCAATCCGGCCGGACCGCCGCCGATCACTGCCACCCGCTTGCCGGTGTCCGGTGCGCAGGGTATGGGTCGCCGGCTGCCGGAATTCATCTCCCTGTCTGCCACAAACCGTTTGAGCTGATTAATGGAAACAGGCTCCGGGTCCTCGATGGATCGCCGGCAGTATTCCTCGCAGGGATGGGGGCACACCCGCCCGCAGGCCAGAAGAAGCGGGTTTCTCTCCCGGATGGTATCAACTGCCGAGTCGTATTCGCCTTGCCGGATCTGTCGCAAATACCTGGGAATATCGATTTCCGCCGGACAGGTCTGCTGGCAGGGCGAAAGCGGATCGTCCTCGGTATTTAAATGCAGCAGGCGCTGGGACATGGTGCGCACCTCGATAATCGACTTGGGGCAGACCTGCTCGCATGCCCCGCATCCCACGCACTTGTCCTTATCCACCACCGGGTAGCCGTTGGGGCCGATCTCAAGGGCGTCAAACTTGCACGCGCGGACACAGTCGCCAAAGCCCAGACATCCGATCGAACAATCCCGCCTTCCGCCGTAAAGTGCGCTGACCGCGTTGCAGCGGTTTAATCCGTGGTAAAAAAACCGGTTCGTGGCCCGGTTGCCGCCGAGGCAGTCGTTATATGACTTGTAAGGTTCGGCTGTGCCAGCTTCGGTTCCCATAATTGCTGCAATTGCAGCCACGTTTTCCGGGCTTGCCAGGATGCATGCATTGGGGGGCGCCTCTCCGTTGACCACGGCCGCGGCCGCGGCCGCACACCCGGCATATCCGCATCCGCCGCAGTTTGCGCCGGCAAGCAGGTTTTCGACTCTTGCAATCCGCGGATCTTCATATACATAAAAAATCTTGGAGGCAACGCTCAAAGCCAGTCCGCAGGCACCTCCCAGGCCCAGTGTAAAAAGTATTGCGTTAATCACGTGAACCCCTCTTTATTCCAGGAACCAGAATTTCGTTTAGCCACAGCATCAGAATTGATGCTCTCGTAAAAAGTCTAAATTTAGATGGTGCCGTAAAAAGTTCAAGATCAAGACTTGCGCAATTTCGAAGAATGCAGCGTAGTTAGCCGTACGTGTAATTCTGAGAAATTGCGCCAAACGCAGATATTGGAGTTTTTACGGATCATCAGAATTGTCTTTCGGAGTTTCATGAAGCAGTACAATACGCATCCCCGCGGGGCTGTCAAGGAGACGAAGGTAAAAGCGTTCCCCGGGTATCAGACCAGCCCCCTGAAACCGATAAAGGCCAGGGCCAGCATACCCGCGGTCACCAGCCCGATCGAGGTATCCTGCAGGGGCTTGGGTACCCTGCCGAGGATTACCCGCTCCCGGACGCCGGCAAACAGGATCAGCGCCAGACCGAAACCCAGGGCATACGCAATAGAGGAGGTCAGGGCTTCAAGGAAGGTGTACTCCTCCTGGATGTTGATCAGGCAGACACCCATCACCGAGCAGTTGGTGGTAATCAGCGGGAGAAATATGCCCAGGCCGGCATACAGCGCGGGGATGCTCTTTTTGAGAAACATTTCAACAAACTGCACCAGCGAGGCGATCACCAGGATAAAGGCAATGGTTCGCAAATACTCGATATCCAGGGTTTTTAAGAAATAGGTGTCAATACACCAGGTAATAATCGCCGCCAAGGTCATGACAAAGACAACCGCACCGGCCATGCCCGTGGCGGTTTCCATTTTCTTGGAAGTCCCGATAAACGGGCATATCCCCAGGTATTGCGCCAACACGATATTGTTGATAAGCATGCTGCTGACAATCAGGACCATGTAGTCGCCCATAATGTTTCTCCTATGCCTGATTCCGCCCTGGCTGTTTTATGCCGCCGGGCGGCATGTATCTGCAAAAACGATTTTGTGATATGTCCGGTTCAAATAGTGTGGCCGGCCCCCGTGTCTTACTTCTGCCCGGCGATATTCATGATACACAGAAGAAGTCCCAGGCAGATAAAAGCGCCCGGCGCTTCAACCATGAAGGAAAAAGGCTCAAAAGCGGGCCCGAATACGCTGTAGCCCAGCAGTGTGCCGCTACCCAGGCATTCGCGGACGGCGCTGATGGCTGTCAGCGAAAGGGTAAACCCCACGCCGATGCCGAGGCCGTCGGCAAGCGATGGGATCACCTTGTTTTTAGAGGCAAAAGCCTCGGCACGGCCCAGCACAATACAATTAACCACGATCAACGGAATAAAGATCCCGAGGTTCTGGAACAACTGGTAGGCATATGCCTGCATCATGAGCTCAACCACTGTCACAAAGGTGGCGATAATGATGATAAAACAGGCAATCCTGATCTTTGAGGGGATGATCCCGCTTAAAATGGATACCAGCAGGTTTGCGCATACCAGTACGAATGTGGTTGCAAGCCCCATTCCGATGCCGTTTTCAACGGACTTGGTGACCGCAAGCGTCGGGCACAGCCCGAGTACCAGCCGAAACGGAGGAATTTCCTCCCATAAGCCCTTTACAAATTCCTGCCCGATGGTTTTTGCCATGATGGATTCACTCCTAGCCGGTAAAGGTTTTCACCTCGTCCTTGATTTGGGATTGCATCTGCTGATACAGTTCCGTGGCCCGGCTGACAGCCTTGCATACCGCCCTGGAGGTCACGGTGGCCCCGGACATGGCATTGATGCTGCCGCCGTCTTTTTTCACCTGTGGGTCGGCATCCGCAGACATCCCGGCAAACTGATTCTTAAAATTCGTGTCGGTCTCAACGGTGGCGCCCACGCCGGGAGTTTCATCATGGGTGGTCACGCTGACACCCATGATCTCGTCTGTTTCTACATTGAAGGCCACCATGACCCCCATGTCCCCGCCGTAGCCCGAGGCCCGGGTCTCAAAGGCAACCGCCCTGGGAGTGTCGTCATAGACGCCGACGAAAAAGTTTCTTTCTTCCTCCTCGCCTTCGACCTTGAGGGAGAATCGGTCATTGACCGGATCGTTGGTCGCATCTTCCAGAATTTTCTCGATTGCCGGGCCCTGGACAAATGTTAACACCTGGCTGTCAATCCGGTCCTGGGTGTTATTTTTCAAGGCCGCCAGCAGCCCGCCGGAAAGACTGCTCAGCACCGTGAGCACAATGACCATTTTCACCATTTCACGCATGATGCATAACCCTTCTCATTGCCTTGGGTCTGATTTTATCAATAATCGGATGGACCAGGTTTATAATCAGTATCGCGTATATGACGCCGTCCACGTGGGCTCCCAGGTTCCGGATCAAAACGGTTAAAAAGCCGCCCAACAGCCCGTAGATCAACATGGGGGCGAAATGCACCGGGGAAGAGGAATCCTCCGGGGCCAGGAAGAATGCACCGATCAGCGCGTATCCCGTCAGGATGTGAAATACCGGGCCGGCGTATACTTCCGGGTCATACAGGTTGAAACACAAGGCGGTAATAAAGATTCCTGCCAGAAAAGAAACCGCGATTTCCCAGCGAATAAAACCCCGCAGGATCAGGTAAATGCCGCCAATAATCAGCCCCAGCCCGAAGGTCGCCCCAATACCGCCGGCCTGCTGGCCCAGCAGCAGTCCGCCGATGCTGAATGATTCCAGGCCTGCGGTACCGTAGGCTTTATATAGTACCAGCGGGAAGCCGGCAGTAAAATCGAACTGATAATCCACCAGTGCAGCATTGAAATCCAAAAACATCGGCCAGGAGATCATCAGGATCGCGTAGGCCACCACAACGGGGTTAAACGGATTTCCTCCGATGCCGCCGTAAATCTGCTTGCCGATCACCACGGCGACAAACGTGCCGGTCACCACCAGCCACCAGGGCACCACCGCCGGCAGCAGCATCGCAAACAGCAAACCGATCAGTGCGGCATTGCCGTCTCCTATGGACACGGGCCTGCGGGTGAGCAGGTTCATCAGCAGCTCCCAGGCCATTGCCGAGCCAACCGAAAGTGTCAGCACGCCGAGGGCCGGAATGCCGTACTGGAGCAATCCGGCTATCACCGCAATCAGCGCGGCCGCAATGATATTGTATTGCTTGTTGGATATTTCGCTTCCGTCATGCAGAAACGGGGCATGGGAAACGGTTAACTTCGTCGGGTTAGGCATTTGCTTCCTCCGCTGCGCTCATGCGTTTGACAGCATGCTTGGCCAGCCTGATAAACTGGAAAATCGGTATTCGGGATTCACACACGTATGCGCACAGTCCGCATTCGATGCATGAAAACAGGGCGGCCTGTTCTGCGGCCTGCTCATATTCCCCGGCATCGAGCAGTCTTACCAATTCGTTGACAGGTATGTTTGCCGGGCAGATGCGCACGCATTCGCCGCAATTCGTGCACGGCGTATCCGTGCCCTCCACGATCGCCTCCTTGTCCTGCACCATAATGGCATCCGTATCCGGTTGGACCGGGTGCTCCAGGGAATACACCGCATCGCCGGTCATGGGGCCGCCCATGATAAGACGATCTCCATCTTCGACCTGTTCATTGACCGCCTCCAGGATATCTGCGGCGTGGGTTCCCACTGGCGCCGTGACAAGCTGCCGGGAACCGTCTTTCTTGACCACGGTGATGAGCTTTTCCAGCGGAAGCTCCCCGGTGTTATAGGCCGCGCCGATGCCGGCCACCGCTTCGGCGGTCAAAAACGCGATCTGCCCCTGCTCGGCTTGCTCGGCCAGCAGGTGCCGAATAATCATTTCCGGGTGCGCCGCCGGGTAATGCGCATCCACTGAGCGAACCCCGGCTGCCGCTGTCCCGGCCACCTGCACCTGGTGCTGGGCCACCACCAGGACAATATTCTGTACGCCGGTGATTTTGCGAAGAATGTCGATGCCGGTTTTTACCGACGAAATCCCGGTCTTGATAATATACTGACCGGTTATGGCCTGCAGGTCTTGATCGGCGCCCAGCACGGCAATAGTCTTGATCGGCCTGTCAGCATCCGTAAACTGGGTAAAATCCGGTTTCCCCGGCAGTCTGCCCAGAAACCGGGAGGCATCTTCAATCGACGGTGTGCTGGAGACCTCTTTAAAGGCGGTATCCCGGTCATCCTCCCTGTCGTATTCGATATCAATAACAACTGCGGTCATCTGCTTTTCCATCATGCCGATAAACGGCGAGATTTCGGAAATCACCCCGGAAACAGGACAAAGTGCGTATGCGGCAGGATCTTCATCGAACAGCTGCAGCCGCTGCCCGCGCGCAACAGCGTCCCCCTTTTTAATCAGCGCCTTGTCCGCCCTGTCATAGGCCTTTTCAATAAACAGGGTCACGCGCTGCTTCGGCTGCACGGAAACAGGCTCGGGCTGAACATCCTCGATCACGTCATATTTGAGTTTCGGTGTTGCGATTCCGAAAAATGGCCTCTTCATCATGGACCTACCTTTATCTGGGCTTTATTTAATGACAATCCAACCTGTGTGCAGCAGAGGCATCAATATCCGTGGCAAGCCTGGCAGTCATCGGTGACAGGCCCGGATCCCATATCTTCATGGCAACCCGCACACTGCCCGTGAAATGCGTCTGCGCGCTTGCGCGGTTCATGGCACGCATTGCAGTCTTCCGTGGTGGGTCCGGTGCCGAAATCCTGATGACAGTCGATGCACTGCTGATGGTAGGCATCGGTCAGGCTCGGCATGTATTCGTCACCGGTTTCCATGTGGCATGCGCCGCAGTCCTGCGGGCTGTCCCCGCTGTCCGGGTCATACATGTGATGGCAGTCCGTGCAGGACAGCCCGTAATTCTCACTGTGAGAATCGTGATCGAAAAGCCCTTCGTCGCCCAGGGCCGGCACCAGCTCACTTTCCCCTGTATGGCAGGAACCGCAGGAATCGGCTTTTCCGGTTTCTCCTTCGGCCTCTTCCTCCCAGTCAACCTTGTGATGGCAGTCCGTGCAGGACAGCCCGTAACCCTCGCTGTGAGTCATGTGGGAGAAAAGCACATTGTCGCCGGTGGCCTCAAACATCACCCGTACCGGCTCCTCCGGGGACTCGGCCGGCAGCGCACCATAGCAGACAACTCCGGCAATGAGGCAAACCAGCGCGATCCCGTAGGCCAGTTTCCGTTTTTTCGCGTCAGACATTTTGTGCGGCTTCCTTTCAAAGGGCGTGCTTTCCGATTCAAAACCGGCGCCAGTACTGCAGGGGCGCGGCCCTGTCGGTCCAACAACCGGATCCATTCCAGAAATTTAAGCTACTGCTTCTATTACGGGAGAACCGATTTGTCAAGTTTTTTAAACAGAAACGCCCAAGCCCTTTTCTAGTCGGCCTTTCTGCGCAGAAACGTCGGCACATCCAGCATATCCAGGTCAAAATAATCTTCCATGCTGTTGCCTGCCTTTTTCTTGCGCTGCCCCTCGTTGCTTGCTTCCTTTTCCTCGGCCTGCTGCTGACGTACGCGGTAGAATGTGGGCTGATTCAGGTTCTTTTCATATTCCCGATCCTCCTGGGTATAATCACGAACCACGCCCCGCTTGACATCCTTCAACTGACGAACCGACGGTTTATGCAGCGGCATGCTCTGGCCTTCTTCCTCGCCGATGCCCGTGGCAATAACGGTGATACGCATTTCATCGCCCAGGGAATCGTCCATTGCGGTTCCCCAGATAATTTCCACGTCATCGTCGCCGATTTCATTGTAAATCCGCTCGGAAGCCTCGATGGCCTCCTCCATTGTCAGTTCGGAATTGCTGGTAATGTTCATCAGCACGCCCTTGGCCCCGGAAATGGAGTTATCCTCCAGCAGCGGGTGGGAAATGGCCTTTTCCGCGGCCTCGATCGCCCGGTTTTCGCCGTTGGAAATTCCGATGCCCATGATGGCCATGCCCGACTTGGACATGATGGTTTTCACATCGGCAAAGTCCAGGTTGATGAGCCCGGGGTGCATGATCAGGTCTGTGATGCCCTTGACGGAATGATGCAGGATCTCATCGGCCATTTTGAACATGTCGATCAGGGGTGCGTTTTTGCTGGCAAGACCCCGCAGCCGGTCATTGGGAATCGTTATTACGGTGTCGGCCACCTCCTTTAACCGCGCAATGCCTTCCTCTGCCTGCTTGCTGCGCTTTCTTGCCTCGAACTTGAAGGGCTTGGTCACCACGGCCACGGTCAGCGCCCCGAGTTCCTTGCAGATTTCCGCAATCACCGGGGCTGCGCCCGTGCCGGTGCCCCCGCCAAGGCCCGCGGCAATAAAAATCATGTGACTGTCGCTTAGGGCATCCCGAAGCAGATCTGCCGATTCCATGGCCGCTTCCCTGCCGACGTTGGGATCCGCGCCCGCACCCAGGCCCTGGGTGAGTTGCTCGCCGAGCTGGATCTTGGTGTTGGCCTTGGCATGGGCCAGGGCCTGTGCGTCTGTGTTGGCCGCGATGAACTTCACTCCGTTTAAGTGGGAATCGATCATGTTGTTCACCGCGTTGCCGCCGCCGCCTCCGACGCCGATTACCTTGATTTTTGCGGATGCTTCATTGTCCACGTAGGTAAAATCCATCATTGACCTCCTATTGTCTGTTGGGCGTTTTGACCTGTTATTTTTTATCTTGACTGATTATATCACTTCACTGAACCACCGCTTCATCCGGCTGATGATCCGGTTGAAGATATTGGTATCCCGGATGCGGAACTTCTTGCGCTCCTCGTCTTTTGCGCCATAGAGAACCAGGCCCACGCCGGTGGCATACATGGGATTGTTGACCACGTCCACAAGGCCGCTGATGCCGTGTGGAATTCCCTGGCGCACCGGCACTTCGAAGACCGATTCCGCAACCTCGGATATGCCCTCGAGAAGAGAGGCGCCCCCTGTGAGCACAATTCCAGAGGCGATCTCCTCGCCCATGTCCGCCCGGTTGATTTCCCGCTGTATCAGTGCGAATATTTCCTCCACCCGGGGCTCAAGGATCTCCGAGAGAATCTGCCGCGGCAGCTTTCTGCCCTTTCGGCTGCCGATATCCGGCAAATCAATGGTTTCGTTGCTCTTGATCCTGTCGGATACGCAAGTGCCGTGCTCCTTTTTGATCCGTTCAGCTTCGGCCACCGGGACCCGAAGACCGACTGAAATGTCGTTGGTCATGTTATTGCCCCCCAGGGAGAGGACAAAGGTATGGCGGATGGTATTGCCGGAGAATATCGCCAGATCCGTGGTCCCCCCGCCAAGATCGATCAGCCCGGTTCCGACTTCCCGCTCCTCCGGGGTAAGCACGGACTCGCAGGAGGCAATCGGCTCCAGGATTATGTCGCATACGTCCAGACCCGCCTGATTGGCGCACTTGACAATATTCTGCGCCGAGGTCACGGCACCGGTGACAATATGGATCCGGGCCTCCAGCCGGACTCCGGCCATGCCCACCGGGTTCTGGATGCCCGCCTCGCCGTCTATGATAAACTCCTGGGGCAGCACGTGGATGACCTCCCGGTCCATCGGGATGGCCACCGCACGCGCAGCCTCGATCACGCGGCTGACATCAGACTGGGTGATCTCCTTGCCCTTTATTGCGATGACGCCATGGCTGTTGAACCCGGTCACATGCCCGCCGGCAATTCCCGCATACACGGAGGATATTTCACATCCCGCCATCAGCTCGGCATCCTGGACGGCCTTTTTAATGGAATCTACCGTGGAATCGATATTGACCACCACGCCTTTTCTCAGGCCGATGGAGGGATGACTGCCGATACCGATAATATTCACATTGTCGCCGGAGACTTCCGCGACCACTGTACAGATCTTGGTGGTGCCGATATCCAGCCCGACGACGATCTCTTCTTGATTTTTCACGCTATGCCTCCTTTTGCGGTTTGGCTTGATCCGTTTGCGCTTTTGCGGGACTGGCCACGATCCGATCCGGATACCTCAGATCGATTTCCGCAAATTCCCGGGGCGTTTCATTTCGCCCGCAGTATTTAAAAATTTTTGCCAGGCGCCGATACTTGACCGCATACTGCCCATACCCCAGATGAATTCGCGCTGCCGGGAACCCGGATGTTTGCAGCGTCACCCCGAGTTCCGGGTCCACGTGGATCCGGTCGATCCGGCTGACAGGAACAACGCTTTGACTTTGCCCGCCGAGTTGCAGCACGGACATGACCGCCTCGGACACGGAAGTGTTTCCGCTTTCACCCGACTTCCAGTCCTGATAATCGGCGCCTTTTATCACCGGCAGATCCGAAAACTGCTCTTTTTGTGCTTCCATGAAAATTTCCCCCCGGGCATTGACAAGAAACGGCTTACCCAGATCGATCACGGCCATGGGGTTGTGCTCCCGAACCCGGATCATAATGGTGCCGGGAAACTCCCTGCGGATCTCGGCGGCTGCGATCCAGGACAGTGCCAGCAGACGCTTGCGTGCCGTGGCAAGATTGATCGAAAGAATGTTGGCGCCTTCCTTGATTTTGGCTGTCTCCATGATCTGCTTGTCCGAAAGCCTGCGGGTCCCGCTGACCTGCACGGTTTCCGCCCGGAAATAATCGCACTGGGTCAGCCAGTCATGGCCGAAGATAAACAACAGGCTCATCACCCCGATTGCCGCTGCACCGGATAGGAACTTAAGCAGCGTTGCTGGCCATCTGCCCCCGGAGACAGGCGCGCTTTGACGTGCCTGTTTATAGCGGTTTTCCCGGGTCCGCTTATGGATTATCCGTTCATTCGCCAACAATCCGAATCTCCGGTTGAAGGTTCACATTGTAATTCTGGTAGACTTTCTCCCGAATCATTGCCATTAAGCGAAGAATGTCTGCCGCGCTGGCCCGGTTGCAGTTGATGATAAAATTTGCGTGCAGCTCGGATACCTGGGCATCGCCGATACGAAAACCCTTGAACCCGGCCTGGTCGATCAGTCGGCCCGCCGGCATTTGCGCAGCGGGATTCTGAAACACGCACCCGGCTGAAAGTCCCCTTGGCTGGGTTTGCCAGCGTTCGGCCTGCAGGGCCTCGAATTCTGCGGCCAAATCCCGTTTTCCGGCCGGCTGCAGCCGGAACCAGCCCCCGAGCACCAGAGGCGGATTCCCGTTTTTTACATACATTTCATCGTCCCACGCCAGTTTCCGGTAGCCAAAGGCAAGGGCCTCCCGGCTGATGTATGCTTTCTGATCCGGAACGTGCAGCACGTCGATTCCCGCAATCAAGGATTCGATTGCACCCTTTGCGGTTCCTGCATTCATAAGAATCGCCCCGCCCACTGTGCCGGGAATGCCCGCGGCAATATCCATACCTGCCAGATGTTGCTCTATGGCATACCGGCAGAGTGCGCTAAGCCGTGCGCCGGCCCCGGCATATACGATCACCGAATCCGGCCCGGGCTCATGGGTGAAGATATCTGCAAACCCCTGCCGCAGTGAAATCACCACACCGCGAATGCCCCGGTCCCGGACCAGCAGGTTGCTACCGCCACCGAGCACCATCCACGGAAGACTGGCCTGTTCCAGCATGCGCATCAAATCGATCAATTCCCGGGTATCTGCGGGCATAACCAGGGCATCGGCCGGACCGCCCACCCGAAAGGAGGTATGATCAGCCATGGGCACGTCAAAAACGGCCCTTTGTCCGAACCGGTCTGCAAACTCCTTTTTGACCGCGCGGCTCAACGCCACAATGCCTCCCGTATTATTTGCCCGCGTTTCCGGCTTTCAGCCGGTCGATTAATGCTTCGCCCACCTGCCATACGTTTCCGGCACCCAGGGTCAACAGCATGTCCCCGGGCTGCAGGATCCCGGCCAGGCAGTCCAGTGCCGTTTCTGTATCATCCACCGCCCGGGCCTGTTTATGGCCGTGGGCACAAATGGCCTCGCAGAGTCCATGATGATCCACCCCCTCGATGGCCGGTTCGTTTGCCGAATATATCGGCAGTATCACCAGGATGTCGGACTGGTAAAACGACCGGGCAAACCCGTCAAACAGGGCGCGCGTCCGGGTGTAACGATGCGGCTGAAATACCACCACCAGCCGCCGCTCCGGCCAGCTGTTGCGGACCGCTTCCAGGGTACTCTTGATCTCCGTGGGGTGATGCCCGTAGTCATCAAGAATTTTGATTCCGCCGACATCCGCCTTGACCTCCAGGCGGCGCTGGACCCCGTCGAGATTTTCCAGGGCGGTGCGCATGGTTTCAAACGGAATTTCAAGTTCATGGCCCACTGCAATGCTTGCCAGGGCATTGGCAATGTTATGCCGGCCCGGCAGGTTCAGCGTGATATCTCCCATGTGACCGCCTTCATGATAAACCCCGAAGCGGCTTTTGGCGCCGTCAAAGGCGATGTTTGCCGCCTGAAAGTCCGCCTGGGCAGACATGCCGTATGTGATGTAGCGCTTCTTGATTCGGGGAATCAGGTCCTGGACGTGCTCGTTGTCCAGGCAAAGCACGGCCAGGCCGTAAAACGGCAGACGATCGATAAACTCCAAAAAAACCCGCTTGATTTCCTCCAGGTCGTGGTAGAAATCCAGATGCTCCAGGTCGATATTGGTCACCACCGATATGGTGGGGGAAAATTTGAGAAACGAGCCGTCGCTCTCGTCCGCTTCGGCCACAATGAAATCGCCCTTGCCCAGTACCGCGTTGCTGCCGAGGCTTTTGAGCTTGCCCCCGATGACCACGGTGGGATCCAGGTTGCCGGCCCCCAGCACCCCGGCCAGCATGGATGTCGTTGATGTCTTTCCGTGTGCACCGGCCACGGCCACGCTGTATTTGAGCCGCATGAGCTCGGCAAGCATTTCCGCCCTGGGAATCACCGGAATGGATGCCGACACTGCGGCCCGAACTTCCGCATTGTCGGCGCGGATCGCAGAAGAGGTCACCACCACGTCCACGTCCTTGATATTTTCCGGACCATGTCCGATATACAGGGTTCCGCCCAGGCTTTGCAGCCGCCGGGTCACATCCGAGGCGGCAATGTCAGAGCCTGAAACCCGATAGCCCAGGTTCAGCAGCAGTTCAGCGATACCGCTCATGCCGATGCCGCCGATGCCCACGAAATGGATATGATACTGTTTTCGATACATGCGGTTCCCTATTGTTTCTTAACTGTCGGGTTTTGCCCCAATCCCGCAGCCGCGATGATTTCCTCGGCGATCCGGGCGGCAGCCTCCGGCCGGCTTGCAGCTTCCGCAGCAGAGCGGGCTTTTTCCAGAACCCCGGCGTCTTTCTGATAGGCCGCCAGGCAGTCTGCCAGTCCGGGGCCGCTCAAGTCCGATTCCATGATGATTTCTGCTGCACCCGCGCTTGTTAGTCCCTCTGCATTGGCGACCTGGTGATTGTCTGCGGCATACGGATACGGGATGAATATGGCCGGCAGGCCGACGGCTGCAATCTCTGCCACGGTTGTGGCTCCGGCCCGGCACACGGACAGGTCCGAGGCTTCGTAGAGCGCGGCCATGTCCCTGAAAAACGCCGAAACCGTTGCAGAAACCCCCATTTGCTCATAGGCCTGGCGCACCTCGGCCTCATCCCGCGTCCCGGTTTGGTGAATGACCCGGCAGTTTTCCCTGTCTGCCATGTGCCAAAGCGCGGATATCATGGCCTGGTTGATGCTATGGGCGCCCTGGCTGCCACCGAGTACCAGGATGGTAAACCGCCGGTTTTCGTCCCTGCTTTCCGGCCGCTGCCTGCGCGCCGCGGCACAGGCCCGGATCTGCTCACGCACCGGGTTTCCGGTAAAGCGGGTTTTTTGTTTACTGCCGATGCGGGTATCTGCAAAAGAAACAAACACCCGGTTGGCAACCCGGGCGAGCCACCGGTTGGTCATGCCAGCCAGACGGTTCTGCTCGTGAATAAAACGCGGAATGCCCCTTAAAAAAGCCGCCATGACAACAGGTGCCGATGAATACCCCCCCATGCCCAAAACCGCATGCGGCGCAAAGCGCCCCAAAATGCCCATGGATTGGGCAAACCCCTTTTGCAGCAAAAACACGCTGCCGCATTTGCGCCACAGCCCCATGCCCTTGATCCCGGCCGCGGAAATCTTTGCCGTTTCATACGGGCAGTCTGAAAGCACGGTCTGCTCTATGGGTTTGCCCGTGGTCACAAACAGCACCCGGGATCCGGGCGCCTTTTGCATTACCGACTCGGCCACCGCGATTCCGGGAAACAGGTGTCCGCCCGTGCCCGCCCCGGCGATCACCAGGCGCACGGCTGCCTCGGCATTGTCTGCCCGGTTTTGGTTAAATGCTGTATTTTCGCTGGTATTCATTTCTCTTTTGATGTCCCGATATTCATCAGGATGCCGATGCACCCCAGGTTAAACACCAAAGAAGAGCCACCGAAGCTCAAAAACGGCAGAGACATTCCCTTGGTGGGCAGCAGGCTCAGGTTCACACCCATGTTGACAATTGCCTGGAGCGCAATTGAAATCGTGATCCCGAATGCCAGCAGGGAGCCGAAACAGTCCCTGGCGGTGATGGCAATCCGCATGCCCCGCCACAGGATCACCAGGAAAAGCAGCACCACGAAAAGCACCCATATAAGTCCGCCCTCCTCGCCGAGCACGGAAAAGATAAAATCCGTATGCGGGGTGGGCAGGTAAAACAGTTTTTGATACCCCTCTCCAAAGCCTTTTCCGAGAAAGCCGCCCGAACCGAAGGCCATCAGCGAATGAATAATCTGGTATCCCTCGTCAAGGGGATATTGCCAGGGATCCAGAAACGTCGTATACCGTTTCAGGCGATAGTCTGCCGAAACCAGGAGCCACAGGCCCAGGGGCATCACCACGATCAGGGCCGAAGCCAGATGCAGCAGGGGAACCCTTCCGGCAAACATGATAATCCATGCCAGCATCCAGAACATGGCAACGGTGCCGAAATCCGGCTGCATCATGATCAGCAGCGTAAACACGCACAAAACCAGAAAATGCGGCAGAAACCCGATGGTCGGATCCGTAACCTTCACCTGTTTTTTGGTCAGGGAATAGGCCATGAACACGATCAGCGCCAGTCTCGCAAATTCCACGGGCTGAAAGGAAAACCCCATAACCTGTAGCCACCGGGTGGCACCCCCCGCAGAACGCCCCGCTTCCGGAATCAGCACTGCGCCGAGCATAACGGTTGCACCCAGAAGCAGGACATAGCTCAACGGCTTGAGGATCCGGTACGGGAAAAGCGCGCACACCAGCATCCCGGAAATACCCAGAACCGCGTATATGAGCTGGCGGATAAGAAAGTAATACTCACTGCCGTATGTGCGCAGGGCAATCTCGCTGCTGGCGCTGTAGACCATGACAATGCCGATGCCGATGAGCATGATCACCGGAAACAACAGCACCGGATCGGGCCTGCCGCCCGCGGGCCTGGTTTTTTTTGCGCCGTTATCCATTTTTCCGGTTCTCCAGATTGTGCACTGCCCGCTGAAAGTCCCTGCCCCGGCCGGCATAACTTTCATACATGTCAAAACTGGAACAAGCCGGTGAAAGCAGGACCGTATCGCCGGCATCGGCCAGGTCTGCCGCCAGGCTTACGGCCCCGGCCATGGAGTCCGCTCTGCGGGTCTGAACCATGCCGCCGAGTTCGCCCTCGATGGCATCCGCGGCTTCACCCAGCAGGACCATGGCTTTTACGTGGCGCCGAATCGAATCGGCCAGTCCGCCATAGCCGCCGCCTTTATCCCGGCCTCCCAGAATCAGGACCACCGGCGGCCTTACCGCTTCAATTGCCCGGCAAACCGCATCCACGTTGGTGGCCTTGGAATCGTCATAATAATTAACACCCCGGATTTGCGCGACCCATTCCAGCCGGTGCGGATCAGGCCGGAAACTCCGGATGCCGGCCCCCACCCCGTCGGGATCTGCACCGGCGGCAATCGCCGCCAGCACTGCGGCCGCCACATTTTCATAATTATGACGGCCCACCATGGGGATATCGTCGTAAGAAACCCGGACCGGGCCGGAGCCGACCGGGGATGCGTTTATTCCGTTTTCCTCAAGCCGTGCGCAGCACTCCGCGTCCGCATTCGTGTTAAACAGGCATTTGCGCGCCCGGATATCCCGGGCCAATTCCATGATCAGGGCATCGGCCGCGTTGATCACCGCGGTATCCGTCCCGGTCTGATTTTCAAACAGTCTTGTCTTGGCTGCGCCGTAAGCATACAGGCTCGGGTACCGGTCCAGGTGATCTGCGGCGATGTTGAGCAACACCGCCACCTTCGGCCGGAACGTCTCAACGGTATCGAGCTGAAAACTGCTGATTTCCGCAACCACCACCTCAGCCTGCCTGTCTTCGTCTGCATGGGAAATCAGCGGCGTACCCAGGTTGCCGCCCACGAACACCGTCAATCCCGATTGGTCCAGCATTTGGCCGATCAACCGGGTTACCGTGGATTTCCCGTTTGTACCGGTGACCGCCACCACCGGGGCGGAAATAAACCGGCCGGCCAGCTCGATTTCCCCGATCACCCGTACGCCGGATTTCCGGGCCCGCTCCACGGGTTCGATGGTATGGGGCACCCCCGGACTCAGAACAATCATGTCTGCGCTTTCAAAAACGCCTTGCCCGTGGCCGCCGAGCTCCAGGCCCACGCCCAGTTCCCGCAGCTTTGCAGGGGCCTCGCCCAGATCAGCCTCGGGTGCGCTGTCGGTCACGGTGACATGCGCCCCCCGCCGGTGAAGAAACCGCGCCAGAGCCTGCCCGGTTGTTCCCAGGCCAGCCACGGTGATGTGTTTGCCCTGAACTTCCATTAACGATTCATCCTGTTTTGCAGAACACCTTTATTGAAAATCCGAAATCCGAATTTCGAAATACGAAACAAATCCGAAATCTAAATATCTAATTTTCAAAACAAAGGCCCTTCTCCTTTTTCATCTCTGCCTCTGTTCGTTTCCGTCATTTGAATTTGAATAATTCGAATTTGTTTCGAATTTCGGATTTCGTGCTTCGAAATTCTGCTTCCAGGCAATGTTATATATTCTCCACTCGTCACAAACACTTGATATCAGACCCCGTGCTACCTCAGTTTCAATGTACTTATGGCTACCAGCGACAGGATGATGGCCAGAATCCAGAAGCGCACGATCACCTTGGGCTCGG
>JBKHJS010000079.1:0-10024 GCA_046537995.1 Desulfobacterales bacterium | reverse complement strand
AAAATCGATTATAAATTCAGTCAGTCCTGCATGAATCAACCCGGGACCCGGACAAACGGTCCTCCTAAATTGAGCGATTTTCAAGTTTGCCGGAGATACAAGGAAGATGCAGACTCGCTATAGTGAGCTATGCGAGGCTGCATCTGACGCAGTAGATGCGGTAAAATTGAAAATCCCGGAGGGTTTCAGATTTTTAAATTAGAAATGGATGTTATCCTTATAAAATAAAATGCTTTTAAAAATCTGAAACGCTCAATTTAGGTCCTGATAAAGGAGGTCCGCCCGTGGACGAAGAAGAACGCATCTTTTTGTCCATTGAAGAGGCGATTTCCGCAATTCGCAACGATTTCCGCCAGTATCCCTCCCAGAACCGATTATTTTTGGACCTCTGCCCCCTGATCCTG
The DNA here is from genome assembly GCA_046537995.1 of Desulfobacterales bacterium. Classification (GTDB taxonomy): domain Bacteria; phylum Desulfobacterota; class Desulfobacteria; order Desulfobacterales; family Desulfosalsimonadaceae; genus Desulfosalsimonas. The sequence continues at coordinate 9,620 of JBKHJS010000079.1, read as the reverse complement.
GGCCCGGACACCGCTGTGGTGGAAGATTCCCGCTATAACGGCCTGTGGATATCCGCCCCCGCACGGCGGCATTTCAGCCGGATGCGCAAAATCAGTCCACAGGACCTGGCCCGCATCCTGCTTGATACCCTGGCAGCCCGCCCCCCGCCCATAGACGTGATGGCCGAAATCTGCCGGCGTACCTTTGCCGCGCAGGTGGAACCGGAAAACAATGGCGCCGGCAGGGGCACCGGGCTGTGGGTGGACACCGGCATGGCGCATTTCAAATGCAGGCAGTGCGGCCGGTGCTGCCGGGAACTGGACTACCGACATGAATTGTCCGCGGCCGATTATCAGCACTGGCAGAAGCTGGGAAGAACCGACATCCTGGAACGGGTGGCCACCATCACCCGCAACGGCACAATTGTTTCCTATGCCATATGGGTGGAACCGGGCACCCGGCGATTTGCCCGGGTCTGCCCCTGGCTGATGCCGGCCGGGAAGCAGGGTTCTCCGAATAAATGGATCTGCCGGATTCACGAAGTTAAACCGGAAATCTGCCGGCAGTACCCGGGGTCGCGCAAGCACGCCGAAATGACCGGATGCAGGGGTTTTGCAGGTTGAGGCGTCTTGCGGGGACAGATTTGAAATCTGTCCCCTGTCAGGGATCGGCTTTACGGGTTAGCCGCAGTACCGTTGGAAAATCCGGTCCAGGGCCTTTTCATACCATGCATTGAGCCGGTAATCCGCGATAAACCCGTTGTGCCCGCCGTTGGCATGGACGATCAATTCGGTGAGATCATTGCGCTGCAGGCTGTAAAAATCAGCCACCGGGATCAGGGGATCGTCTTCCGCGGTAACAATGGTGGTGGGCGCAGCAATATCCACAAGCGCATCGTTTGTGAGGGTATAGCTCCTGAAATACGTCTCCGGATCGGAAAACGGGCTGCAGCGCGGCAGCAGCGCCGCAGTCAGCCCGTGTATGGTTTGATGCGCCATGAGATCGGAAAAATCATATAACTCCGGATACAGCTCCTGATTGCGCATCAGGGAACGCTTCCATTTCTTCAAAAAATAATACCGGTACAATACCGTCTGATCTGCGCGGTTGGTGGCGCCCATGGGATCGATCACGGGGCTGACTGCAACCACGTGGCACAACTGTGGAATCGACCGGCGGGCAAGTTCCCGTGCAATGCGCAGGGCATAATTGCCGCCCAGGGAAAAGCCGGCCACAAAAAACCGGCCGTTTTCCGCCAGGCCGGCAGCCTGGGACGCGGCCTCAAAAACCTCGTCAAAAAGGGTTCCGAAAAACAGCCCGCGGTTCAAATGGTGGGAGTCGCCGTGATCCCTCAGATTCAGGCGATAAATCGAATATCCCTGGTCAAAGAGGTACCTGCCCGTTGTCTTGACATACGTGGATTCCGCGCTTCCCTCCCATCCGTGGAGCAAAAGCACCAGGCCCTTTTGCCGCTGTCGGGGCTGCGGGGAATAAAACCCCTGGAGCCGGACGCCCTCACCGGATTCCAGGATCTGCACCCGGGTCGCCTCATGCATGGGGTGACTGCCCCATGCCCGGAACCGGGCACTTGCCAGAATTGACTGGAAATGCGGTCCCTTCAGGCCGGGCGGCGGGACAAACTGCTGTTGCGAGGTCATAATGCACTCCCCCTTGGGAAAAACATGAATAAATGCACAGGACCTTTTCTTTTATCTTTTTTAAAAGCGTCTTTCAAGGAGGGAATGAATTGCCCGCACACCGACGGCGGAATCCCGGAAAACAGACATGGTCCCGGGACGGAAAAAGACGTCCGAAGCCGGGACCATGCCGTATGACGGGCTATCCTGCGGCAGGCTCGCCAATGGGAAGTACCACCCGGCCCATGCTTTCATTGATCACCTCGGCCATGGCCAGGTAAATGGCGCTGGCCCCGCACACGATGCCTTCATAGCCTGCGATCGTGCCGATCACGGCAATTCCGGTCCAGTCATGGATGGCCAGCAGAAAAAACAGGATCCAGAGCGTCAGGAAAATCGTCTGCAGCGCCCGGTTTTTCTTCAGGGTGGCAATATACATCAAAAACGTAAACAGCCCCCACATAAACAAATACCATCCCATAAAGCCGGGTGATGTGGCCTCGCTTAAGCCGAGTTCCGGCAGAAGAAGCAAGGCGACCAGGGTCAGCCAGAAATGGCCGAACGACAGAAAGGCCACGAACCCGAAGGTGTTTCCCTTGCTGTACTCGCATATTCCGGCAATAATCTGGGCAATGCCCCCGTAAAAAATACCCATGGAAAGCACCATGGCGCTGAGCGGAAAAAAACCGGCATTGTGAATGTTAAGCAATACGGTGGGTCATGCCGAAGCCCATCAGCCCCAAAGGCGCCGGATTCGCATAGGTGTCCGCCATGTTCGTCCCCCTTTCTTCATCTTGTGTGTTTTTGTGGCAGATCTTCGTTTATAAATACTAACCCTGTTTATATATTATGGCCAGTGAATTGCAATCCTTTTCAATGGTCAAAAAATCATTTGACAAGCTTTGACCAAGACATTAGGTTATGCCAACTTTTATCCAACCCCCTGTAAATTCGGTAATCCTTGACCGGACATCAATTCAGCTTAATTGAAAGGCATACGCAATAAAAAGTTATCCGGATAAAGCAATGGAAACAAAGATACTGGCCTTAAATACCGGGTCGCAAACCGCCGGGCGACTCAAGGGCATGATAACAGACAGGGGTTTCGAATTTTTCGAAACCGCGGCCGCCGGAAAAGACCTTGACGGCGCTTTTCCGTGTGAACCGGACCTGATCATCCTGGAGCCCTCAGGCAGCCATGAGGCTGAACTCTACTGGCTCGATGCGGTCAAAAAGCGGTTTCCGGATGCCCAGGTGGCCGTGCTTGCCGAGGAGCCGGATCTGAAACAGACCATGATGCGCTTAAAAGACCGGGCTGACGAGTTTCTTGCCAAACCCGTGGACCCGACGCATCTTGAAATCGTGCTCACCCGAACCCAAAAAGCTGCCGCCCGCAAGGCGCGAATCAAGCAGCTTGAATCCACCTCTGCCCGGGAAAATCCGTCGCAAATTTCCGATCTGCTGGGAACCGAGCGCTTTATCATCGTCAAGCAGCTGGTGGATAAAATGTCGCATTTTATCGGCCAGATTGCCCGGGACGTGGATGACGGGGTTCATTATTTTCACAGCACGCCCTATTTCGTTGCGATTCACGACTGCGACCTCAAAATCGTGGCCAATAACACCACCTACCAGGGATACTTCGGCAACAGGGTGGGGGCGAGCAGCTGGGGCATCTACCACGGAAAGGCCGCCGAACCGGAGAACTGCCCGGTGTGGAGGACCGTTGAGACCGGCATGGTGCAGAGAAACAAGGCAGTGGTAAAGTACGCGGGGGGCAAAAAAGCACCTGTTGTCGTCCATACCGCGCCCATCTACAACAATCACGGAAAAATGGAGCTGGTGCTCGAGGTCGCGGCCGGGAGCAGGGAGATCCGGCAGCTGCGAAAGGAGCTGCGCACCACCCAGCAGAAATATCAGAAGCTTTTCGACGAGGTGCCGGATTATATCGCGGTGCTGGACCGGAAATTCCGCATCACCGCCATTAACCGCAGATTCCAGGAGGAATTCGGCGATCACACAGGAGGCAGTTTTTTCGATATTTTTTCCAAGAAAACCTTTTCGGAAAACGACTGCCCGCTTGCCCAGACCCTGCATGACGGAAAGGCGCGTCATGTAGAGACCGAACTGCTGAGCCGGGACAACCGCAAATTCAACGTGATGCTCTCCACTGCCGCGGTCCACGATATCGGCAGCCACGTTTTTCAGCTCATTGTCATTTTCAAGGACGTCACGAAACTGCGCCGCCTGGAAGACAATCTGTCCACCCTCGGGCTGATGTTCAGCGTGATCTCCCATAACATCAAGGGAATTCTCACAGGGCTCGATGCCGGCTTGTATCATATCGATTACGGGTTTTACAAAAACGTGCCGGGCCGCATTGAAGAGGGCCTGGAGGTGGCCACCCTGATGACAGAGCGCATCCGCAAGCTGGTCCTGGATGTGCTCTATTATGCCAAACCCCGGGAACTGGAAGTGGAACGCGTGGATATCGCGGAACTGGCAGATGATGTCTGCCGGCAGGTCTGGCCGAAAATGGGCGCCCGGGACATCGCGTTTGTCTGTGACGTGGACCCCGAACCCGGCACGTTTGAAGCCGACCGGGACATCTTTCGATCCGTGCTGATCAATCTTCTGGAAAACGCCATGGAAGCGTGCATGGACCCGCACCTGGAACGCGAATTACAGGTCTGTTTTTCAGTCAGCAGGCACGGCGATGATGTGTGCTTTGCGATCACGGATAACGGTCCGGGCATGGATGCGGAGCAGAAAAAACAAATTTTCAGCAAATTCTATTCCACCAAGGGCAGCCGGGGCACCGGGCTGGGGCTGTTTATCGCCCAGAAGGTGGTTTTGCAGCACGGCGGGCAAATTCACGTGGAATCCGAGCCGGGCGAAGGCGCCCGCTTTACCGTGACCATGCCGGTGGCCGCAGCGGCAAACGCGTAAAGGCAAACGCCCTCTTATTTCTCTTCATCCTTGTGATCGCGGCCGGTTTTGGGCTCATACTTGTGATGCCAGGCCCAGTTTTCATAATACTCCCAACTGGCAATCCGGTTTAACTCCCGGATCTCCCGGTCCTTTTCCAGAAGGCTGGAACGCAGCACGTCCCCGATGGAAAGCAGTCCCAGGTAGGCCTCATTTGCCTTGACCAGAAGATGCCGGATAAAAAGCCCCAGAAACATTTCCTCCAGCCGGTAAATGGGCGTGTCTGCTGACACGGCCACCAGCGCGGTCTGCATGTAATCGCCCACCGCGGCACGGTGCGGGTCAAAACCAGGCTCGAGCATGTTGTGAAGAAAATCGCGCTCGGTCCAAATGCCGACGATCTGATCATTTCTGCGCACCAGAACGGAGCCGACCCGCTCGCCTGCCATCCGGGCGGCAGCCTCCATGATCGTGGCGTCATGCGGTATTTCCACCAGGCGGGACGTTCTTTTCTCCCGCAGGATATCAGCCGCGGTTTTCATTGCCTCCCCCTTTTTGCCTCTATTTATTCCAAATCTAACGCGCGGATGAATCCGCGCAACCCCGGCGGCTGATTTCGGCTTGAAAAAAACATGATTTCTGTTTGCCATTTAACTTGTTTTTTTTTATGATCATTTTAAAATTACCAGATATCATGCAAGGTGCTTTCCCACCAGGGGGCTGAATGCAGTATCAAAAATTTTTCTATTTCCTCCAAAACGCCGGCAGAGACCCCGCCGCGCTCATCTTTGAAGATGAAGTCACGGGCCTGAACAACCGGCGCTATCTGCTGCAATACTTCAAAAACCGCGTCAACTGGGCCGCACTGGAACAAAACCCGCTTTGCCTGCTGATGATCGACGTGGACTATTTCAAGCGGATTAACGATCAATTCGGCCATGACGTCGGCGACCAGGCCATGGTGCATGCTGCTGAAATCATCAAAAACGCCCTTCCCAGAAACGCGATCCCGGTTCGGTATGCAGGGGACAACTTCCTGGTTGTGCTGCCGAAAGGACAAAAAACCGAGGCGCGCGCACTTGCCCGGAAGCTGCTTGACCTGGTCCGCAAAAACCCGTTTTCCCCGGCCGAGGCCGCCGCGGAAATTCCGCTGACTGTCAGCATCGGCATTGCCGCGGCCCCCGAGGATGCCGCAGACGGCAAAACCCTGATACACAAGGCGGATACCGCCATGTATCACGCCAAGCAGTCTGGCAGGGACCGAAGTGCGGATGCCGCAGAGCTGGTCAGTACGGATGTGTTTCCGAAAATAGCGCTTCGCTATCTTGACAGCGCGGGCATTGCCGGCCGGAAAACACAGCTTGCCAGGGTCAGCGAGGCGCTCAAAAAAGTGGCCGAAGGCACCAGCCGGTTAATCATTGCCGATGGGGAACCCGGCATGGGCAAAACCAGCTTTCTGGCCACCATCCAGGAAAACCTGGAAAAAACCCGGCTGCGCCCGATCCGTATCAATGGGGTGGTCCAGGAAGCCTTCCGGCCCTATTACATGGCTGCATACATTGCCATGGGCCTGATGAACCAGTTGCCGGACAAGGGTCTTTCCGTTCTCGAATCCCTGGCGGATAAAGAGGTTTCCCGGCTTGCCCAGGTAATCCCCCAGCTCAAGGGCGGCTCCCCGCCGGCTTCTGAAGACGATCCCCGGGAACGCGAAGCCATTTTTGAAACCTTTACCCGGTTTCTGAGCCGACTGGCCGGCAAAAAGCCGCTGGTTCTGCTCATTGACGACTTTCACTTCTGCGATCCGGCCTCGCTTCATTTGATTCGTATGCTCATGAAATCCGAGGACCTGCTGATATTTGTCTGCGCCACGGCGTCCCTGGAGGAGCAAACCGCAGGGGAATCCGTTCCTCTGGAGCTTTTCCGAAACGCTTACACCGAGGAACTCGACATCCAGGACTTTGTACTGACCCCGCTTGCAGAGGCGGATATTGCAAAATACCTTCGCATGCTCTTTTCGGGCCTTGATCTGCCAACCGGGCTGGGCAGTGAAATGGCCCGGGTCACCCAGGGCAATCCGCTGTTTTTGGTGGAACTGATCCGGAAAATGATCCGGGACGGCCATATTTTCATGCGGGAAGAAAAATGGTGCATCTCCTCTCCGGACAAGGACTACTTCCCCCGCTCCCTGGAGGAAATCGTACGTGACAAAATGGAAATCCTGGATGAACAGAGCCGAAAATTTCTGGACCGGGCCTCGGCTTTCGGAGAGGCGAGTTTCCTGAGCATGCTGGCCGGCATTACCCGGGATCATTCAGCCCGGCTCTATGACATCATCAAAACCGCCGAGGAACAGGGAATCGTGCACACGGAATTTGCCGAAAACGATGAAAACATCCGGTTTTCCAGCAAACAAGTCAGGAATATCATATACGACGGCATTTCCCCGGAAGAAAAACAGGTGCTTCACAGGGAAATCGGCACGTACCAGGAAAAGCTCTTTGAACAAAACCTGCTGCCCTCGGCTTCATTTCTGGCCCATCATTTCAGCCGTGCAGATGACCCGGAAAAGGCCGGGGCCTGGAAAGAGTTCCAGGAAACCCGCAACCAACTGGTATTTGACGAGCGGGAAATCGGAAAAAGCCTCGAAACGACAGAACCCGAGGTTGAAGAACCTTCCCCAATCCCCGGAACCGCGGAGGGGCTGGCCGAGGTTGCATTGAGCCGCCGGAGCCTTGAACTCATCCCGTTCCTGCTGCGGGCCTTGCTGGTAGCCGTGCGCAATACCCGGCTGTATCCGGCCGGGAGCAAATCCGTGACCAGTGCGGCAAGGGACCTGCTCAAACTGCTGGAACGGATTTTTCAAGGCAATGCCAGTGTTTCCGTGACCGGCCAGCAGCAGAAAATCTGGATCAACGGAGAAGAAGTCGAGTCCGGCACCTGGCCTGCGCTGGCCGAAAAAATCCTGGAGCTGCTCGACCGGCTGGAAATCAAGTCCCTGGTCTTCAAGCAGGGCCTCACCGAAGCCGAGCTGCAGACCCTGCTCGATGAAATCAGCCGGACAGACCGCAAAACCATCCCGCCCGGATTCTGGCAATCCTATCTGCAAAACCGGGAACTGCCCCATATCGATATTCGCCAGGTGGTTTATACGGAAATGCCCTCCAGCACGGCGGCGGAAAAAAAAGCCGATTCCGGAACGGAAACCGAAATACCCCCGGAAATCATGGGACTGCTCCCGGATTCGGACACCCCGTACCCGGAACCGCATTTAAGGAAAATCCGCAGGGTAATCAGCCACCTGCTCGGCACGTACAGCCAGCTCAAGCTCTATCCCGCCGGCGGACCGGTGGCAAGAAAGGCCGTTTCCAGGCTCGCCAAGGAGCTGCAAACTTATCTGTCCGAAAATCCGCAGCTTACCATTTCCCGGAGCGAGTATGCGCTGCTGGTCAACGGTATAAAAGTCGATCCCACGGGATTTGAGGCCCTTTCCGAGGCCATGGTGAAAATGCTTACAGATGCGGGTTTAAGCAGCCTGACATTTTCAAAGGAAATTTCCGAGGACGATCTCTTTGCTTTTTTTAACACCCTGTTTCAGACCCCGGAACAAAAGCTCAACAGCGCATTCTGGCAGGAGTTTTCCAGCACCCGGAGCCTGTCGGGCCTTTTTTTCGATCAGCGGATTTACAGGGTCCGGCAAATCCGCCCGCAGGCAGCCCTCGAAACCGAAGCGCAAGACCTCTCCCCGGACCCGCAGCAAAGCACTGACCAGGAAACCTGGGCCGACAGTCCCGATCCGGCCCGAGAGCCCGAAGCCTCGGAGTCTGTGCCGGCTGACCGGAGCGATGATGAAACCCTTGCCAGACAGCTTCGGGATCTGTTCCTAAACGACGAAGCCGAGCGCGTATCGGTCATAGTGGAACAGATTGCGCAGAAATTCCCGGAATCCGGGAATTCGGGGAAAAAGGCCATTCTCGATACTTTCGGCGCGGTTTTAAGTCCGCCCCAATGGCAGCCGAGCCCGGCATATATCAACCTGGTTGTCAAGCACCTGATTCCGGTTTTTGAAGCGGCAGAATACGGCGATCACGTGGACCAGGGCGCGGAACTCCTGCACGAGGCCGCGGCTGAATTGATCCTGTTCGGCGAGTACCCTTCCGCGGCCCGGATTTTTACCCGGCTGCAGCAGCATTCCGGATTCGGCGAAGCCGCCCCCGCAAAATTCCGGAACCTGCCGCACGCCTTTGGCAAATACCTGGATCCCCGGATCGTGGACGCCCTGAGCTCGGATCTGAAGTCCGCGGACAAGCAACGCCGCCAGGAGGCCGGCCAGCTCATCAGCACCATGGGCCAGGGCGTGGCACCGATGCTGGTGGACTTCATCCGGCAGGAAAAGGAAATTCACCCGCGGCGGCTGGCCGCGGAACTGCTGGGCCGCCTGGGCAGCCCGGGCATTGAACAGCTCAAGCAATCGTTGATCAACGAAAGCCGCGCAGAGGAAAAATCACGCATCCTGGAAGTCATCGATTCCGTGACCACGGACCTGGTCACCGAGCTCAAATACACCCTCATGGACCCCGAGGATCCGGTGCGGCATGCCGCCTTCCGGCTGGCCCGGCGATTGGAGCGGCCCGAGGTAAACCGCCTGGTGGCCGAACTGGCTTACAGCCGGGACACCGAACTGGCGGTATCGGCCATCCATACCCTGGGCCGGCGCAAAGCGCAAAGCGCTTCGGGCACCTTGAGCGAGATCCTCACCACATCCTCGGACCCGGACGTGCTGATCGCGGTCTGCCGCGCCATGGGCCAAATCGGCAGCCCGAACTTCGTCCAGCCGCTGGCAAAAATCCTGCTGCCCAGGCGCAGGCTTTTCAGGCGCCGCAGGTATCCGAGCCGGGTGCGCATTGCCGCGGCCTACACCGTGTTCCAAATCCCCGGGGAGCACACGGAAGTCATGATACGCAAGCTCGAGCAGGACCCGGATGACCGGGTCCGGGAGGCAGCCTTGTTTTTTTATTCGTGATCGTCTGCGAGTCTCGAAAAATTGCAGCAGTCAAGCCCCGCTCTACTTTACCACC
>JBKHJS010000078.1:0-10338 GCA_046537995.1 Desulfobacterales bacterium | reverse complement strand
ACATCGCAGCCGGGATCGATCCCTGGCTGTGGGTCACGGAAGGCAGTTTAAACGGCATCCTGGCCAACCACAGGGCCAACATGGCGGCCCATATCAGCCATGCCCGGTTTTACGTAAACCTGCTTGTGGAGACGCTGCGCACGTAACTCCGCTCAGGACATTTACGATATCATTTCGATCATGCCGGCTGCAATGCTGTCCAGATACAACATGCCTTTCCGGGTTAAACGGCACATGCGCCTGTCGGCCGCCATCCGCCCGGATTCTACAAACCGGGCGACCACCGGTCCAAACCGTTTTTCAAAGTCCACGCCAAAACGTCTTTCAAACCCCGGGACATCGATTCCGTCAGCCTGCCGCAGGCCCAGGTAGACGGCTTCGATCATCATCTGGGCGTCGGTGAGGCGCTCGATTTCCGCCGTGGGCGTGCGGCCGGAGGATATTTCGGCGATGTAGGCATCCACGCTGCGGCGGTTCCAGAACCGCTCGGGCGCGATATAGGAATGGGCGGCCGGGCCCAGGCCGATATAGGGCAGGTTCTGCCAGTATTTGATGTTGTGGCACGACCTGGCCGACTTGCCGGAGGCGAAATTGGAAATTTCGTAATGTTGATATCCCCGGGCTGAAAGGAATTCGGCCGCCTGCACGAACATGGCCGAGACGCGCTGTTCTGCGGGCGGGGCAAACCGCCCGGCATCCTTGTCTGCGGTCATTTTCGTGCCCGGCTCAAATGTGAGCATGTAGCAGGAAATATGGGACGGAAAAAACGCGGCTGCAGCAGACAGATCCTCGTGCCAGGCGCTTTGGCTTTGACGCGGCAGGCCGTAGATCAGGTCCAGGCCGATATTTTCAAACCCGGCCCGCCCTGCTGCCTGCAGTGCCGCCACTGCCTGGCCCGCCGAATGAATTCTGCCCAGAAAAGCCAGGCTGGCATCGTTAAAGGACTGCACGCCGATATTAAGGCGGTTGACACCTGCGGATCTGCACGCGGAAAGGCTTTTCTGCGTGACCGTGCCGGGATTGGCCTCCAGGGTGATTTCGGCATCCGTGGAAATAGCGAAATGCCTATGCGCGGCGGCCAGGATCTGTTCGATCTGTGCGGGTGCCAGCACCGAGGGCGTGCCCCCGCCCAGGTATACCGTGTCAAAAACCAATCCGGGCCGGGTGCGCATGGCCATTTCCGAAACAAGGGCATCTACATATTCGTCCTGCCGCGATAAATCGGAAATGGAATAAAAGTCACAGTACGGGCACTTGCGGATGCAGAATGGTACGTGAATGTAGAGGCCCCATGTCATGGCTTAAAACTGCTTGGGCAGTCCTGCCTGCTTTAGTACTGCGTTCGCCGTATGCCTGGATTTTATTGCATTATCGACCACGAATCGAATTCTGGTAACCGGACTGTACCAGATTTCGTGATCCCCTTTTCCCTGGCGTTCGGGATAGCATCCTGCCTTGCGCAAAGATCTCTTCAAGTCCCTGGTATAATCAGACATCAGATCGCCCGCTGAATGACTTCAAAACGCCTGGTAAGCAATTCAAAAGGAACCTCCTGCTGCATTTCCGTTCCGTTGGCTTCAAGAAGTTCCGGAATCATAATCTTCAGCTTCCGGATCAAACCCTCCAGGGTTTCTTCCTCAGTGGCCAGCCCCGGAACATCATCACTGCTTGCAACCCAAACCTGGGCTTCTTCATCCCATTCCGCCCTTATAAACAATGGTTTTGCTTCCATAACCGCGCCCCTTTGTTTGATTCATAGCTTGATGTTTGAAAATATCAATCTTCGGGAAATATTTCAAGATATTAACATCCATGATTGCCCCGTGCACAAACACATCAGATAAACCGCTTCATCACCTCGTTTATGACCTCGTCTGCGTTTTCCGGGGTAATGCCGTGTTCCCGGCACAGTTCTTCGAGCTGGCCGCGGACCTGCGTATTTTCCAGATCATCCAGGCTGCGCAGATGCCCCAGCCGGCGGCCGATCTGGTAGAGCATCCGGTCATGGGGATCCATGGACAGAAATCGCTGCACGACCCCGATCATCCGGTCCTTGTCCTCGGGCAGCTTGCCCTCGATTTCCTCGAACAGGTTTAAAATGTGATCGCTCCGGATCTTGCTTTCAATCCCCTCCAGGTGCTGCAAAAACAGCAGGATTTCCTCGGCGGTCTCCAGGTCCGTGAGCTTTTCAAAGCGGCCTGATTCGTAATCGGCAAACAGGGGCACACTGTTGGGGATGGCCAGGGTCCGCACCCGGATATAATCCGGGTTGATCTGGTTTAAGGCATCCGCGGTCTCAGTGGCATGAGTGTGGGACAGCGCCCGGCCCCCCAGACCCGGCATCACGTACTCGGAAAGCTGGATGCCCGCGGCCACCACCTTGCGGCCGGCCGCGATGTGCTCCTGCTTGTCGGTGCCCTTGCGCACCATTTTCAGCACCGCATCCGAGCCGGATTCCATTCCGATATGAATTCGGTTTAAACCCGCATTTGCCATCGCTTCGAGATCGGCCTCGCTGATGCGCGACACGGTACGCGACCGCGCATACGTGGTGATGCGCACAATCCACGGAAAACAGTTTCTCAAATGGGTCAGCATCTCAATCATCTCGGCGGGCTTGATGATCATGCTGTTTGCATCCTGGAGAAACACGGATTCCATGCCCACGGCATACCAGTGAAGTGCGGCGTAAAAGGCCTGCCGGTCTGAACCGGAAAGTTTTGCCAGGTATGTGTCAATATCTGCCCGGGAAATCTGCCCGGAATCGTCGCTCATGTCGCGCAGAGCCTTGACATGGGCATGCAGGGCATCAATATCCTTTTTGACGTGTTCCACGGGCCGCAGGGAAAATTGCTTGCCCTTGTACACTGGGCAGAACTTGCACTTGTTCCACGGACAATTGCGGGTCACGCGGATCAAAAGACTGTAGGCCTCGCTCGGCGGCCGGATGGGGCCCTGTTCAAATCCCCTGTATTCTTGTTTTTGGCTTGCTTTGCGCATAAAATTATGTTTTCCTCCTATTCGATTATTATGAAAAAGCTGCGCAACATCCTTATCATTGCCATTCTCGCGATTTTCGCCGGGGCCGGACTTTTTGCCAGGCACATGTCCAGCTATGCGCAAAACCCGGTCAACCCGGAAATCAAAGAACCCCTGCAGGTAATTGTCGAGCCCGGCCAGAGCTTCCGGACGGTCACGGAAAGACTCAGGCAAAAGCACCTGATCCGGCATCCCTTGAAATTCCGGATTCTGGCAAGTTTCCGCGGGGCCACCACGGCCATCAAGGCCGGTGAATATTACTTTGCCGGCTCGATGACGCCCGGGCAGATCCTGGAACAGCTTCACCGGGGCAAGGTGCATCTTCGCCGGGTAACCGTTTCCGAGGGCCTGAACCTCTACGAAGTGGCCGGACTCGTGGCCCGTGCCGAAATCTGTGAAAAATCCGCCTTCACGCAGGCTGCCACGGACCCGGATCTTGCGGAAAAAATGGGCATTCCGGCCAAAACCGTGGAGGGTTACCTGTTTCCGGAAACCTATTATTTTGAAAAGCAGGCATCTCCGGAAAAAATCATCCGGATCATGGTCCGGCGGTTCAGAGACGTGTTTTCCGATGCCTGGAAGGACCGGGCCGAAGAACTCGGATTTTCCGTTCACGAGATCGTCATCCTGGCCTCCATTATTGAAAAGGAAACCGGGGCGGACAAAGAGCGCAAGACCATCTCCTCTGTGTTTCACAACCGGCTGGAAAAAGACATGCGCCTTCACGCCGATCCCACGGTGATCTACGGCATCGAAAACTTTGACGGCAACCTGACCCGCAGGGACTTAAGAACCCGGACACCGTATAACACCTACACCAACTACGGCCTGCCCCAAGGGCCCATTGCCAATCCGGGCCGGGACTCACTGGAGGCCGCCCTGTATCCGGCAGACACCCAGTATCTTTATTTTGTGGCCAAGCCGGACAATACGCACCATTTTTCCGCCACCCTGGCAGAACACAACCGGGCGGTGCGAAAATACCAGCTCAATCAATAGATCTTACCCGCGAATACACATCCGCGTCAAGACGCTCTCCGGCAAAGCCCGGATCGCTCAGGCAGTGGTACCCGGCGGCCGCGATCATGGCGGCGTTATCCCCGCACAATTCCACGTCCGGCACAAAAAGGTTCATTGCGCGGCTTTCGGCCGCCTGCTCCACCCTGCGGCGCAGCGCGGCGTTGGCTGCCACTCCGCCCACCAGGGCAATATCTGTGCAATCATGTTTTTCCGCGGCCAGAACCAGCTTGTCCGCCATTACCGCCACCACCGCGGCCTCGAACCCGGCGGCAATATCTGCAAGGTGCTCCCGGTAATCGGGATGCGTCTCAATATGCCGCTTCACAGCCGTCTTAATGCCGCTGAAACTGAAATCAAAAGCTTCTTTATCCAGGTAGGCCCGGGGAAAACGAAATCTTTCCGGATCACCCGAGGCGGCAAGACGGGAAATCATCACACCCCCGGGATATCCCAGTTCCAGCATCTTGGCCACCTTGTCAAAGGCCTCGCCCGCGGCATCATCGCGGGTCTGGCCCAGGCACTCGGCCCGGGTATGGGATCTTACCAGATAAACCGCCGTGTGGCCGCCCGAGGCCAGCAGCGCCACGAACGGAAAGTCCGGCGCGGGTTCGGAAAGAAACACGGAATTCAAATGGCCTTCCAGGTGATTGACGCCGACCCAGGGGATTTGGCGGGCACAGGCATAGGCCCGGGCAAACGAAAAACCCACCAGCAGGGCGCCCACCAGGCCGGGCCCCTGGGTGACGGCTATGGCGTCGAGGTCGCCGGGGCGCATACCGGCCGCTGTCAGGGCCTGGTCCACCACAGGGCCGATGACCTCGATATGCTTTCGGGAAGCCAGTTCCGGCACCACGCCGCCGTAAGGATGATGCACCTCCACCTGCGAGCTCACCACGGAGGAAAGAATCCGGCACCCGTCTTCGACCACCGCGGCCGCGGTTTCATCACAGGAAGTTTCAATGCCCAGCATTCTCATAATAAATCCGAAATCCGAATATCAAAACTTGTTTCGAATTTCGTGTTTCGATATTCGAAATTATGGTTGAAATATTTCCGGGACACTTCGCCCATGCTTTTGCCCGGCTTGAACCCCGAAAGCCTGGAATAACAAACAAAAAGGCCGGACAGCAGATGCTTCTGGCTTGCCCGGCCGGTCTGGATCATGTTTTGTATTCAAGGCCTGCTTTGCGGGCCTATGCCGAGCCCCACTTGAACCGGGTTTTATCGGACTTGCGGCGCTGGACCACCTCGCCGATGATACAGGCCTTCTCATCCATAAAGGAAATCCGCTCGATCATCTCCTGGGCGGTCTGCGCGGGCACCACTGCGACCATCCCGATGCCGTTGTTAAAGGTCCGCATCATCTCGTCTTCCGTGATCCGGCCCGCATCCCTGAGAAACCTGAAAATGGGCGGCACTTCCCAGGAATCCTTGTACAGCACCAGGCTGCACGCATCCGGAATGATCCGCAGGAGGTTTTCCACGATCCCGCCGCCGGTGATATGGGCCAGGCCGTGAATCGGCATATCCTTGATCAGCCGCCGGACCACGTCCGCGTAAATCCGGGTGGGCGCAAGCAGTTCCTCGCCCAGGGGTCTGCCCAGTTCGGGAACGAAACTGTCGATCTTCAGTTTCAGGTCATCAAAACAGATTTTCCGCACCAGGGAATAGCCGTTGCTGTGCAGCCCTGAGGAAGCAAATCCCACCAACTTATGTCCGCCGCGGATCTCTGAGCCGTCCACGATCTTGTCGTTGTCCACCACGCCCACGGCAAAACCGGCCAGGTCGTATTCGTTGTCATTGTAAATTCCCGGCATTTCCGCGGTCTCCCCGGCAATCAGGGAACACTTGGCCTGCCGGCATCCCTCGGCGATGCCTTCCACGATCTTTTCGGCCACCCCGACGTTTAAGCTCCCCATCGCCAGGTAATCCAGGAAAAACAGCGGCTTGGCCCCCTGCACGATCACGTCGTTAACGCACATGGCCACCAGGTCGATACCCACGGTATCGTGCTTGTCCATCATAAAGGCGACCTTGAGCTTAGTGCCCACGCCGTCGGTGGAACTCACCAGCACCGGTTTTTCGTAATCAGCGGTCTTGAGCGAATACAGGCCGCCAAATCCGCCGATTTCGCCCATAACGCCCGTTCGCGGCGTTTTGGAGGCAATTTTTTTCACAGAGTTGACAAAACTGTTGGCCTTGTCAATATCCACGCCTGCTGCGGCGTAGGTGGAAGAAGAATCATCAGAACTCGACATTTTTCGATTCCTGTTTTGACCTATGGTTGGGTTTGAGTGTAAAAAAGAAATCGTGTGAAACCTTTGACGTATACACTAGAAAAATAGGACTTGATACCTTAAATGCAAATAAAAGTCAAAACAAAATTTTTGACAACCCCGGCCATGTAGTGTATTCAGACACAACATTGACATCAACATTATGGGTATCAACTACGAGGTGAACATGAAAACCTTTGCCAGACTCAATCGCCTTCCGCCCTATGTATTTGCCGCTGTCAACGATCTCAAGATGGAATTGCGGCATGCCGGCGAAGATATCGTGGACCTGGGCATGGGAAACCCGGATCTGGGCACGCCCGAACATATCGTCAACAAGCTCGTGGAAGCGGCGCAGAAGCCGCATAACCATCGATATTCCGCGTCCATGGGCATTCGCAAGCTCCGGATGGCAATTGCGGACTGGTACAAGCGCCGTTTTGACGTGGATATCGATTACGAAACCGAGGCCATCGCAACCATCGGCGCAAAGGAGGGCATATCCCACCTGATGCTGGTCACTGCCGGGCCCGGGGACGTGGTGTTCTCGCCCAATCCCACGTATCCAATACACCCGTATTCAGCCATTATATCCGGTGCGGATGTCCGATACGTGCCGCTTGGACCGGAGACGGATTTTTTTGAAAATCTTATGACCGCAACCAAACATACCTGGCCCAAGCCAAAGGTCATGGTCCTGTGCTTTCCGCACAACCCGACCACGGAGACCGTGGACCTGGAGTTTTTCCAGAAAATCGTGGATTTCGCCAGGGAGCACGATATTTTTGTCATCCATGACCTGGCTTATGCGGATATTGTGTTTGACGGGTATCAGCCGCCAAGTTTCCTGCAGGCCAAGGGCGCCAAGGACGTGGGCGTGGAATTTTTCTCCCTGTCCAAGAGCTATAACATGCCCGGCTGGCGCGTGGGCTTCTGCGTGGGCAACCGGGAGGCAATTGCCGCGCTCAAGCGCATCAAAAGCTACCTGGACTACGGCATTTTCCAGCCCATCCAGATTGCCAGCATCATCGCTTTAAACGGGCCCCAGGAGTGCGTGGCGGAAACCTGCGAAGTTTATCGCTCCAGGCGAGATGCCCTGATCCAGGGACTTGCCCGGGCCGGCTGGGAAATCCCCCCGCCCAGGGCCACCATGTTCGTATGGGGCAAAATCCCGGAGCAATACCGGGATATGGGATCCCTGGAGTTTTCCAAAAAGCTCATCCGGGAGGCCAAGGTGGCGGTCTCGCCGGGCATCGGATTTGGTGAGTACGGAGACGACTATGTTCGTTTTGCGCTCATTGAAAACAACATGCGCATCAAGCAGGCGGTCAAGGGTATCAAAAAAGCGCTCTGATCGCGCACACGCATCAGCAGCCATCAGGTAAGGACTTATGAAACAAATCCACATCGGAATCCTCGGACTTGGAACAGTGGGCACCGGAATTGCCCGGCTGCTGGCGGAAAACGGAGAACTGATCAGCTCCCGGCTGGGCGCCGAACTGCACCTGAAAAAGGCCGCAGATCTGGATATCGAGCGGGACCGGGGCATTGACTTCGCCCCTGGCGTGCTGACCACCGACCCCTACGAGGTGGTCAACGATCCGGAAATCGATATCGTACTGGAAATGATCGGCGGCATGGACCTCGCCCGGGAACTGATCATGAAGGGCATTGAAAACGGCAAGCATATTGTCACGGCCAACAAGGCGCTGCTGGCCACCCAGGGAAACGAAATCGTTGGGCGGGCCGCGCAAAAGGGGCTCAGCCTGGCATTTGAAGCCAGCGTGGGCGGATGCATGCCCATTATCAAGACCGTTCGCGAATCCCTGGTGGGAAACAACATTCACGCGGTTACCGGCATCTTAAACGGCACCTGCAACTACATTCTCACCCGGATCGCAGACGAGGGCATCTCCTTTGAAACCGCCCTGGACCGGGCCAAGGCCGAAGGCTATGCCGAGGCAAACCCGTCGCTGGACGTGGACGGATATGACACGGCCCACAAACTGGCGATTCTTTCTGCCATTGCCTTCGGCATGAAGATCAATTACGAGGATATCTACATCGAGGGAGTTTCCGCACTTACGCCCATGGACATCGAGTTTGCGGCCCAGTGCGGCTACCGGATCAAGCTGCTGGCCATTACCAAGTCAGACGGCAACTCCGTGGAGGCCCGGGTCCACCCGGCCATGATCCCGTTTACGGACCTGCTGTCCAATGTCAGCGGATCAATGAACGCGGTGACGGTGACCGCCGACGCGGTCGGGGACATGATTCTCTACGGGCACGGCGCCGGGATGATGCCCACGGCCAGTGCTGCCATCGGCGACGTGGTCGACATTGCACGCAGCATCGTGGCAGGCGGGGCAATGCGCGTGCCCATGCTGGGCTATCAGATGGATCACATCCGGGAAATCCCGATCAAGCCCATGGATGAAATCGAAACGCACTATTACTTCCGGTTTTCCGCCCTGGACAAACCCGGGGTACTGGCCCGGATTGCCGGCGTTCTGGGCGAGCACGACATTTCCATCAAGTTCGTGCACCAGACCAAGCGGCGCACAAACGGGGCGGTTCCGGTATACATGCTCACCCACCGGGCCCGGGAAGCCCAGGTAAAACAGGCGCTGGACAAAATCGCGCAATTCGACTTCATCCCGGAACGGCCCGTGTTGATCCGAATCGAGGCCCCGGAGGAGCAAAAAGCCGGGCAGGACGAATAGGCGTTACAAGGATTTTATTCCGCAAATTCTTTTTCGCAGGAAAGTACAGACACTGACACCTAAATTGAGCGATTTTCAAGTTTGCCGCAGATACAAGGAAGATGCAGACGAGCTATAGTGGACTATGCGAGGCTGCATCTGACGCAGTAGATGCGACAAAATTGGAAATCCCGTAGGGGCGAACCTGTGTGTTCGCCCGGGAAAACAACAAGGCAGGATTATGCAGCATATCATCTGTTCTGATCTGGAAGGCGTGTTTGTCCCCGAGATCTGGATCAATGTGGCCGAAAAAACCGGGATCGAGGAACTCAAGCTCACCACGCGCGATATCTCCGACTATACCGCGCTCATGGACAAGCGGCTTTCCATACTCGATGCCAACGGCCTGACCCTGACAGACATCCGGGCGGTGATCGCGGAAATCGACCCTCTGCCCGGGGCACTTGAGTTTCTCGATGCGCTGCGCGCCGAACACCAGATCATCATCGTCTCGGATACGTTTATAGAGTTTGCCGGCCCGTTGATGGAAAAACTCAAGCGCCCGACTCTGTTCTGCAATTGCCTGAAAGTCGATGACAGCCAGCGGATTACCGGTTATGAACTGCGCCAGGAAGACGGCAAGAAAAAGACCGCCCGGGCCCTGCAGGGCCTGAACTACAAGGTGGTCGCATTCGGCGATTCATACAATGACATCCGCATGCTCCAGGCAGCAGACCACGCTTTTTTGTTCCGGCCGCCGGAAAACGTGGTCCGGGAATTTCCGCAAATTCCGGCGACCTATGCCTATGATGAGCTCATGGGCCATATCCGATCGGCCATTGCCGGGGGGCATGCCAATTAGGCCGGAAATCGAAAATGATGCCGCATTTTCAAACCACGCGCCAGGGCATTGTTTTTAACGCTTATATCCAGCCCCGGGCCGCGGCCAACGAGATTGCCGGGATCCGGCAGGAGGCGCTCAAAATCCGGCTGACCGCCCCGCCGGCTGACGGCGAGGCCAACCGGGCCTGCCTGAAATTTCTGGCCAAGGCGCTCGGCGTGGCCAAATCCGACCTGGAAATCGTCTCCGGGGCCTCTGGCAGAAACAAGAAAATCCTGGTGCGCATCGCAGACGGCAGCAGCCGCCAACAGGCAGTCGCGGACATCAAAAAGCGCATCGGAAAACTGGCGGACAAAAAAGGATCTTGACATTGCCCGGGCAGGCTATTATAAATATAAAATTACACATTGCGGGGTGGAGCAGTCTGGTAGCTCGTCGGGCTCATAACCCGAAGGTCAGA
>JBKHJS010000077.1:0-10355 GCA_046537995.1 Desulfobacterales bacterium | reverse complement strand
CGGAGCAGAAAATTGTTGAGATGATTGAGCGTGAGATATTCTTCCTGAACAAGGGTCGTGCCGATGCCCTGGTTTCTTTCCCGGCTCAAGGCTAGGCAGGTATCAAGTGCTTTCTGATCGATAAAGCCGTGGTTGACCAGCAGCGTTCCGATACGGTTGCTCTTCCGGCTTTCTGTGGCAAACAGAATATCCCCGTTCTGCAGAAATATCTGTACCAGGTTGTTTTCTGATTTGATCCAGAGCCTGCCGGTTTTTTCCTCATAACTGAAAATCTGCAGCAGGGAGGCGAGACTGATGGTTTTTAAATCGCCTTTAATTGCCATGGATTTGCTTTACCCGGAATTCCAAGCAGATGGTGTTAAAGATAATGTATATACAACTTATTTGTGAACAAAAAAACAAGACCACCTTTTAATCGGCAGCTGTTTCCGGTGAATAATGATCAGGTTGTTGTTATGTTGGTTCAGGCTTATCGGGTTCGGGATCGGTATCGAAATCGACCCCGATCCCGATATCGATACCGATCAAATTGCGAAAAAATCGGAAAAGGAACTTCATTTATGCCGGTTCCCACGGCTTGAGAAATTCACCGGGAATTGCTGTTTAATCGCCCGTATCACCACGGTTAATAAAAGCGCAAAGGGACTCGGCCGCCTTTTTCGTCATCCCCGGAAGCGCTGCGAGCTCATCGGCCGATGCTTTGCGGATGCCCTCGATACTTCCATAGTGCTGAAGCAGAACCGATTTGCGTTTTTTCCCGATTCCCGGAATTTCATCGAGCGCCGATTTCAGGCTCCGCCCGGTGCGGCGCTTCCGGTGAAAGCGTACCGCCCGGCGGTGCGCCTCGTCGCGGACCCGCTGCAGCAGGTGCAGCTCCCGGGGATTTTTTTTAAAATTGACCGGGTTGACCCGGCCCGGAAGGTAGATCTTGTCCTCGGGCTCGCCCTTTTGCGCGTCTTTCTTGGCAATACCGATCACGTTGAATGCATCCGAGAGGTCCAGTTCCCGGAGCACGGCCAGGGCGATGTTTAACTGCCCCTTGCCGCCGTCGACCATCAGCAGATCGGGAAGCTCCATGGCATCTTCTTCTCCGGCATTTGCAAACCGGCGGGAAAGCACCTCGCGCATGCACCCGTAATCGTCCTGGGCGGACACGTCCCGAATTCGGTACTGCCGGTATTCCGACTTTTTCGGCACGCCGTGCTCAAAAACCACCAGGCCCGCCACCAAATCCGTGCCAAACAGCCCGGAATTGTCCACGCATTCGATGCGCCGGGGATAGCGCATCAGAAAAAGCCGCCGCTGCAATCCGGAAAGCAGGGCGGCCGTGGATTCGGCTTCCTCGGTCATGGATTTAAGCCGCTGTTTTGCGTTTTCAGCAGCCATGCGCACCAGCCGGACCTTTTCCCCGCGCTGGGGCGCATGCAGCTTCACCTTCCGGCCCCGGATTTCGGAGAGCCATTGGCCGTAAAGCGCCATGTCCGGCATCCGGATGCCGGTCAGGATTTCATCCGGAATGGCGTCATTTTCGGCATAATACTGCTTGAGCAGTGCACCCAGGATTTCCGTATCCGCGGATATGGCATCGGTGAAGGAAAAATCACGCATGCCCTGCAGATACCCGTTTCGCACTTTCAGCAGCATCACAACAGCCCGCTCGCCTGCGCGCTGTACGGCCAGCACGTCGCGATCCACAAAATCCGTGGTCACAGCCACCTGCTTTTCCAGGGTTTTCTCCAGGGCCTGCATCTTGTCGCGCAGGGCGGCTGCAGCCTCGTAATTCTGCGCCTCTGCCGCGTCCTGCATCTCCGAGCGGATGCGCCGGATCAAGTCCGGCGTACGGCCGTTTAAAAACATCCGCACCTCGCTGACAATTTTCCGGTATTCCTCCGGGTCCACCGGGTAACAGCACGGCGCCATGCAGGCGCCGATCTGGTAATTCAGACACGGCCGTGTGCGCGGCTTGACCTCGGGGGATCGGCACTTGCGCAGCTTGAACATGCGGTGGATCATCTTCAGGGTCTGCTTGACCGCCCCGGCCGAAGCGTACGGCCCGAAATACAGGGCCCCGTCCTTGCGGGTTTTGCGCACAATTGTCAGGTTCGGATATTTCCGGGAAGGATCGATGCGCAGCGACGGGTAACGCTTGTCATCCTTTAAAATCACGTTGTACCTGGGCCGGTGCTGCTTGATCAGGTTGGATTCCAGGATCAGGGCCTCGGTCTCCGAAGCGGTCACCATGGTCTCAAAGTCGGAGACATGCTTGACCAGCACCCCGGTCTTGGCGTCCATGCGGGCGGTGTTGGAAAAATAACTCCTCAGACGGCTTTTGAGGTTGGCCGCCTTTCCCACGTAGATGATCCGCCCCGAGGCGTTTTTCATCAGGTAAACACCCGGGCTGCGGGGCACGCGGGCAAGCTTGTCCGCAAGGGAGTTCTCCGGCGGATCTGTTTCAAGGGCGGTAATGGAGTTATTCGACTGCGGCTTCAAAGTCAAAAACCATCATCTTTTTCAGGCTGCGTATACGGTCGCGGTACTGGGCGGCCTTTTCAAACTCCAGGTTATCTGCAGCGCGGCGCATGCTTTCTTCAAGGGAGCGGATCTGCTGCTCCAGTTCCTTCTCGGAACCAAAGGCCGCAGCCGTTTCCATCACCTTTCCGGCCGCCGGGACCTGCTGACGGTCACCGGCCGCGTAACCTGCGGCAAAGGCGCTGGCAAGTGATTTTTCAATGGATGCGGGCACTATATCGTGCTTTTCATTGTATGCCTTCTGAATCTTGCGCCTTCGCTCTGTTTCGGCAATGGCATACTGCATGGCCCGGGTGACGGTATCCGCGTACATCACCACCGTGCCGTCCACGTTTCTCGAGGCTCGGCCCACGGTTTGAATCAGCGATCGCGCAGAGCGCAGAAAACCCTCCTTGTCCGCATCAAATATGGCAACCAGCGAGACCTCGGGCAGATCCAGGCCCTCGCGCAGCAGGTTGATGCCCACGAGCACGTCAAATTCGCCGGCCCGCAGGTCCCGTATGATTTCAATGCGTTCCAGGGTCTTGACATCCGAGTGCAGGTAGCGCACGCCGATGCCCAGGTCCGCGTAATACTCGGTCAGGTCCTCTGCCATGCGCTTGGTCAGCGTGGTAACCAGCACCCGCTGGTTTGCCTCAACCCTGCTCCGGATTTCGGCAAACAGGTCATCCACCTGGTTGTCTGCGCCCCGGACTTCGATTTTCGGGTCGATCAGTCCGGTGGGCCGCACAATCTGCTCCACCACGGCGCCTTCGGCCATTTCCAACTCGTAATCCGCCGGCGTGGCGGATACGTAAACCGTCTGACGGACCCGGGCAAGAAATTCGTCAAACTGCAAAGGACGGTTATCCAGGGCCGATGGCAGCCGGAAGCCGTATTCCACCAGGGTTTGTTTTCTGGCCCGGTCTCCGTTAAACATTCCCCGAATCTGGGGTATGCCGATATGGCTTTCATCCAGAAACACCAGGTAATCGTCTGGAAAGTAATCGAGCAGCGTTGGCGGGGGCTGGCCCGGAGCGCGGCCGGTGATGTGCCGGGCGTAATTTTCGATCCCGTTGCAGTAGCCCAGCTCCTGGATCATCTCCATGTCGTAATTTGTGCGCTCCTCGATGCGCTGGGCCTCGATGAGCCGGCCGGAATCCCGGAAGTAATCGATGCGCTGCTTTAACTCGGCCTGGATGTCTTCGATGATACGCCGCCGGCTGCGCTTGTGTGTGACGTAATGGCTGGCCGGGTAAATGGTAATGCCGTTTAACCGCCGCTTTGCCCGCCCGGTCAGGGGATCGATTTCGGCAATGGCGTCAATCACGTCCCCGAAAAATTCCACCCGCACGGCCAAGTCCTCTTCATATGCGGGAAATATCTCCACCCGGTCGCCGCGGACCCGGAACACTCCCCGGTAAAAATCCATGTCGTTTCGCATATACTGCATTTCCACCAGGCTGGCCAGGAGCTGTTCGCGGGACATTTCCATGTCCGTGTCCAGGTCCAGGCGCATTGCCAGGTAATCCTCGGGCGCCCCGAGCCCGAAAATGCACGACACGCTGGCCACCACCAGCACGTCCTTTCTGGAGAGCACCGAGCGGGTGGCGGAATGGCGCATCTTATCGATCATTTCGTTTATCGACGAATCCTTCTGGATATAGGTATCCGAAACCGGCAGGTAGGCCTCGGGCTGGTAGTAATCATAGTAACTGACAAAATACTCCACCGCATTATCCGGGAAAAAGCCCTTGAACTCGTTGTACAACTGGGCTGCCAGGGTCTTGTTGGGCGCGATCACCAATGTGGGCTTCTGCACGGATGCAATAATGTTGGCCATGGTAAAGGTCTTGCCCGAACCGGTCACCCCGAGCATCACCTGGTGCGCCCGACCTTCCCGGACGCCCCGGCTTAACTGCTCGATCGCCCCGGGCTGATCGCCCCGGGGAATCATATCGGTTTTCAGCTCAAGCTTACGCTTTTCCATGGCCGTGCTTCCATATTGTCCCGTCAGGCCGGTCCTCGAGAATAATGTTGTGACCTTTCAGTTCATCGCGGATCCGGTCGGCCCGCGCAAAATCTTTTGCTTTTCTGGCCTCGGCCCGTTCATGAATCTTTTCCTGGATCCATTCTTCATCGATGTCCTGGGATGCAAGCACAGCGTTCTTCTTACGGGCAAAATACTGCTGCGGGGCCTCGGCCATGATGCCGAGCACCTGCCCGATCTGCAGGATATCCGTTATCCGGGTGATTTCTGCCGGCTCGCGTGTGACGGCTTCTGCGCCCTGCCGGTCGATTTCCCGGTTCAGGCTGCGAACGGCCTCAAACAGCACCCCGATGCCCCTGGCGGTATTGAAATCATCATCCATGGCTTGGCAGAAGCTTTGCCATGTCTCCCCGCCTGATTGCGCGGATGCCGGCGGATCGGAAACCGGACCCGGCGGCCAGACATCAAAACAGCCGACAATCCGGTCAAGGAAGCCGTAGAGCTTGTCCAGTCCAGAGGCCGCCTCCCGCATGGCCTGCTCCGTGTAATCCAGCGGGGAACGATAGTGGTTTGACAGCAAAAACAGCCGCAATGCCTCGGGATGCCAGGTCCTGACAAGATCCTTGATCATCAGGAAGTTTCCCAGGGACTTGGACATTTTCTCCTGGTTGATGTTGATAAACCCGTTGTGGATCCAGTACCTGGCAAAGGGCTTTCCAAAGGCCGCCTCGGACTGGGCGATTTCGTTTTCATGGTGCGGAAAAATCAGGTCCTTGCCTCCGCCGTGGATGTCGAATGTCTCTCCCAGGTACTGGGCGCTCATGGCCGAGCACTCGATGTGCCAGCCGGGCCGGCCCCGGCCCCAGGGACTGTCCCACGCCGGCTCTCCGGGCTTGGAAGCCTTCCACAACACAAAGTCAAACGGACTTTGCTTGCGCGCATCCACATCCACCCGGGCGCCGGCTTCCATGTCCGCCAGGCGGCGCCCGGAGAGTTTTCCGTAGTCCGGCCATTTCTCCACGGCAAAAAATACGTCCCCGTCCACGGTATATGCATATCCCTTGTCCGCCAGGATTTTCACAAACCGGATAATCTGGGAAATATGCCGGGTTGCAAGCGGCTCCATGTCCGGGGCCTGCATGTTCAATGCGGCCATATCCGTATGAAACTCGCGTATATATTTATCGGCCAGTTCCCCGCAGGTCATGCCCAGCTCGTTTGCCCGGTTTATGATCTTGTCATCGATGTCCGTGAAATTGCGAACATAAAACACATCGTATCCGCGCGCCCGAAGGTAGCGATATATGACATCAAAGACCACGACCGAGCGGGCATGACCGATATGACAGGAATCATATACCGTGGGCCCGCACACGTACATCCGGATTTTTCCGGCAACGGCGGGTTCGAGTGGCTCCTTGCGCCGCTGCAGGGTATTATATACGTAAATGCTCATCAATCATGTCCATTCGCTCTGGTTCCCTTATCTGCTTATCAAATGGAAAATAAATCGCCGCAGCCGTTATTCAAGCAGAACAACGCACATGGCCGCCATGGCCTCGCACTGGCCGATAATGCCCAGGCCCTCGGTGGTGGTGGCCTTGATGTTAACCCGTCGGGTCTCAATTCCCAGGCAATGCGCAAGCTTTTCAGCCATCTTGTCCACGTAAGGCAGAAGCCGGGGCTTCTGGGCAAAAATGGTGGTATCCGCATTGACCACGGCGCCAAAATCCACCGAAACCATCCGCCGGGTTTCGGCAAGCAGGACCAGACTGTTCACATCCTTCCAGGCGGGATCCGTATCCGGAAAATGCCGCCCGATATCACCCAGGCCGGCAGCCCCCAGCAAGGCATCACAGACCGCGTGCACCAGCACGTCCGCATCTGAATGCCCCTGCAATCCCTTTTCATAGGGGATTTCAACCCCGCCGAGCACCAGGGGCCGCCCGGAAACCAGCCGGTGAATGTCATATCCGATGCCAGTACGCATGCTCGAGCAATCCCCTTATCACAGGTAAAGGATCATGGTAAACTGGAGGATTTCAGAGGAGGTAAAACCGCTGATCATTGGATGCGGTTATGGGAACGGGCACATTTTTCTTCAAGTGGGCAATATATTCGAGAATTACGGCGATTCCATGCTCGCATGCCTCTTCTGAATGGCACGCGCATCTGCAATAGAGCTCTTCGTCTTCAAATCCCACGTGCGCCGCAAACGTTTCTTCCGCCTGAACCCAGGCCAGAAGTCCGCCGTCGGGTGTCTTCACCAAACGCCTGACAGCGCCGTTTTTCTGCAGGCGTCTGCCGGCCGCAACCGCCGCCTGGCCCACCCATACTGTCAGGTCGCCCCACGTCAACTCACGAAACGGATCTGTCTGTGTCCTGCTTTTTTCCATGAACCGCCCGTAAAATTCCTCTTGAAAATCCGGTAAAACCTTAATCCGCCGGCTCGCCCATGCCGTTGATAAGGGCGGCCGCGTTCATTCCCAGCACGGAATGATTATACCCGCCCTCGAGTATGGCAAAACAACCGCCCCCTGCAGCACCTGCGGCCAATTTGACCATCCGGCCGATTTGGTAGTAATCCGCGGTGGCCATAAGACCGCCCCAATCCTGCATGTGATTGTCAAAACCGGCGGATATCCCGATGATATCCGCATTGGTACCGGAAAGCACGCTTTCAACCTCAGCCAGGTAATGTTCGCGTGAGTTTTTCGCCGGGTTGTAAGTCTTCACCCAGTCCGAATTGCCGAGAATATTGACCGTGCCGTCGCCGAAATGCAGGTCAATATCGAGCACCATGGCCCTTTCAATCAGCTTTTCCGTCTTCAGCGTCAGCAGGGCCACTGCCATGTTGTTGAAAAAGCAAAACCCCCACGCCGTATCCGCGGATGCGTGGTGTCCGGGCGGCCGGATCAGGGCAAATGCCGGCTCGCTCAGGCCGATCCGCGCGGCATGAATGGCCCCGCCGGCTGCCATGGCGGAGATCTCGTATAAGCCGTCCCTTTTGACGTCCTGGATGTGGATATCCGTGTGAGCCAGCCGGATCTGCTGCTCGGCTGCCGGTTTCGGCTCAACGATTTCCGCATGCGACGGCAGCTTATCCACGATCGCGTCGATGCGCCCCGGTGCCGAGGCCGGGTCCGTGGTATAGACCTGATAAAAACATTCATCAAAGACGACTTTCATAACATCCTCACCTCAATACAAAAAGTCTTTTTCTATTTTTGCGCAAAACACCGACTTTCGCAAGGCAAAACTGACTCTCCCGGGATGGGCTAAAACCCGTAAAACAGGCCCAGGGAAAATATCCATCCCCCGGGATCGAACGAATTGCCGCCAAACCGGTCAATCCGGTAATATCCGCATTCCAGAAGCGCCCCCCACTGCGAAAACTCCGGGTCCTGATTATAAAGCCAGAGCCCTGTGCGGCCATGCCATCCGCCAACCCATTCACTTACCTCCCCCGGCGGACCACTTATTTCCGGATCCTCGCGGATATGCCAGTAATCCGGACCCGCACCGAAAAATCCCCATATGGATTTTGCCACCGGGAAATTGTAGTTCACGGATGCTGAAACCGGAATCGCGGTAAAAGTGGTTTTGATCCGGGTGGGCGCATCGCTCACGGTCTTCATGCGCCCTTTTTCCTCCATGTATCCCGCTTTGAAATCCGCTGAAAAGGACCTGCTCAGTTTACGATCGTAAAAGACGAACACAGGGAAGGTATCGTTGCCGTATATATCCTCGAACTCCGAGTCTGCGGTCAGGAGGTATCCTGCCGAAATTCCGGTTTTGTTATTAAATTCCCGGGATTCGGTTTCAGCGCTGTCAAATAACGAAGAAATAAAGCATCCGCTCTTAAAATCCGCGTCCTGTCCGCTGACAGCCCCCCTGGTTTCCTCGATTGTCACAGCGGTCTCACCGGAAAGTCCGCTTTTATTTCCGGATACATCGTATGCGCTGGCTGCGAAATACCAGGTGGTGTCTTCGGGCAGTTCGCTGACAACATGGGTTTTTGATTTTCCGATATCCGCCGATCGCTCGTAACTGCCGGAGGTCATGCCGTAATGGATGACAATTCCGGCATAATCTGCCATATTTTCATTGTTGGATTCCAATGTCACGGTCACTTCCCGGGCATCAGACATTAATGCCGAAACCACAGCCGGGACAAACGGCGGAAGTTCGTCATCCCGGGTGTCAACAATCAATTCATCGGCCGCCCCTGACTCGTTTCCGGATTCATCCACCGCCCGGATTGCAAAGAAATACCGTGTCTCCGAATATAGATCTTTCACAGTGGTCTGTGTGCCCTCTTCTGCCGGCACGTCCTTGCTGCCGTCATAACTGCCGGAAGTCGTGCCGTATGCAATCCGGTAAACATCCATGTCGGACTCGGAATTGGCGTCCCACTGCAGCGGCACCTCGTTTTGAGTGATTTCCTCCGGGTCTGTCACGCCAAAACCGGAAGGAACAGCCGGCGCAGTGGTGTCGGATTCGGTGGTAATCGCCTCTTCTTCTGAACGTTCTGTTTCCTCTTCCTGCTCCTCTCCGTCCGATGAAAACCGGATCTCATAAGCAGATACCGCAACATCATAAGTGGTGCCTGATTCCAGGCCCTCGATGACATACGTTTCATCCTCCACGCCCGGGGAATCCGTAACACTGGCACGCGTATAGCTGGTCTCCTCTTGCGTTTTCCAATAAACATAATAACCATCCGGGTCGTCGTCCCCGGTCCAGGTGACGGTAATTGAGTCCAAATCCGCGGTCAATTCCAGGATTTCCGGTACATCCATGGCAGCATGCCCATGGATGGCCTGCAGGATCAGCATGCAAGCAAGGACCCATGCCCAAAAGATCCGCATCCCGGGCCGAAAAAAACCGGAGCGCAGAATTTTGAAGTCATTTTGATATATCGTCATCCGGATCATGTCCAATCTCCGGCATTCTTCCGGATTGAGGCAAAATGCGCGGCCACTTTGCCGGGATCATCTGTCATC
This sequence comes from Desulfobacterales bacterium, assembly GCA_046537995.1. GTDB lineage: Bacteria > Desulfobacterota > Desulfobacteria > Desulfobacterales > Desulfosalsimonadaceae > Desulfosalsimonas. The sequence continues at coordinate 851 of JBKHJS010000077.1, read as the reverse complement.
ACAACATCCGTACCGGGTTCCAGGGCCGCGGAAACCTCTTGCGGCGAGTTGCAGGAATACACGGCCACGCGTTTTTCCCGGTCGTGACACTGCCGGACAAATCCGGCGGTGAGTTTCCGGAAGGCCAGGCCGTAGCCCCACAGGCCGCGGTGCAGGGCGTCATCAGAAGCTCTGCGGGAAACCGGCTTTCCGAGATTTAAAACATAATTCAGCGACGGGGCCAGTTCCCGGGTATGGGCCACCATGCCGGCATCAAAGCTGAGAATAAAAATTTCTTTGTGCCGATTTTCGGGCACCGCCCGGAGAATCGTTTCTGCTGCCGCACGGCACAGGCGGCCGCGGTATGCCGAAGGCTCCTGCCTGCCCGCCCCGGACTTGAGTTCAATCATGAGAATCCCCCTGCCGGCATAGCGCCTTAAAAAAGATTCCAGGGTCAGGATTTGCTGGCCCCGGAAGGATTCGGCAAACCAGGCGCCATAATCCAGCTCCTGCAGAGAAGCAAGCGTGTAATCCGCCACTGCCCCTTTTTTGCCGGTGATCCGACGCAGTGTGTCATCATGAAAAATCACCGGGACCCCGTCGGAACTCAGCTGCACATCCGTTTCAATGCCGTCGACCCCGTGGGAGAATGCAATATCAAAGCCGGGGGCCACGTTTTCCGGGGCTTCGGCCATGGCCCCCCTGTGGGCGATCAGCCAGGGGTATGGATGCATATGCAATGCCCTGTTCCAAATCCTTTGTGTACGCTGCCGCTTTGTCAGCGATCCGGATTCACAGCGCCGGTTTATACACCAAATTGTATCAAATATAACCGAAACAGCCGATTTTCTCAAGCCGCAAGGGCAAAAAGC
>JBKHJS010000076.1:0-10426 GCA_046537995.1 Desulfobacterales bacterium | reverse complement strand
ACCAGCGACAGGATGATGGCCAGAATCCAGAAGCGCACGATCACCTTGGGCTCGGCCCAGCCCTTGAGCTCAAAGTGATGGTGCAGCGGCGCCATCCTGAATATCCGCCTGCCGTTTGTCATCTTGAAGTATCCCACCTGGAAAATCACAGACAGGGCTTCCACCACGAACACGCCGCCCACGATCACCATCAGGATCTCCTGCTTGGTAATCACGGCCACAGTCCCCAGGGCGCCGCCCAGCGGCAGCGAACCCACATCACCCATAAACACTTCGGCCGGGTAAGCGTTAAACCACAGAAATCCCAGCCCTGCCCCGGCAAGGGCACCGCATAAAACCGTCACCTCCCCGCTGCCGGCCACGTAATTGATCTGCAGGTAATCGGCGATTTTCACGTTTCCGGCCACGTAGGCAAAAAGCATGTAGGTGGCCGCGGCAATAATCACCGGCCCGACGGCCAGGCCGTCCAACCCGTCTGTGAGGTTGACCGCGTTGGAAGTGCCCACGATCACGAGAATGACAAACAGGATATAAGCCGCGCCCAGCTCCGGTGAAATCCCCTTGAAAAAGGGAATCGTGATCTGCGTGGAAAAATCGGGCTGCAGGTACAGCACCGCCCCGACAATGCCCGCGGCCGCGATCTGGAGAGAAAATTTCTGCCATGCCCGCAGCCCCCGGTTGCGTTTCTGGATCTGCTTGAGGTAATCGTCGGCAAAACCGATCAGAAAATACGCCGTGGTAATGAAAAGCACAATCCAGACATACCTGTTTGTCCAGTCCATCCACAAAACCGCCGAAAGCAGTACGGCCGGCAGGATCAGCGCCCCGCCCATGGTGGGGGTACCCGCCTTGTCCTGGTGCGAGGCCGGCCCGAGCCGCCGGATGTACTGACCGATCTGCTTTTCCCGGAGCACCCGGATCATCCAGGGCCCCAGGACAAAACAGATCAAAAATGCGGTCAGCCCGGCATAAATGGTCCGGAACGTGATGTATCGGAACACGTTGAAGGCCGAGATCTCGGTATGCAGGGAATATAATAAATGATAGAGCATGGCTGCTTAATCCCCTTCCACGGTTGCATCCGTCGCATGAATCCGTGCCTCCGCGGTCAGCCGGGCAACGATTTCGTCCATGCCGGTACTACGGGAGCCCTTGACCAGGACCCAGTCCCCGGGCCGCAGTTGATGTTCCAGATCCTTGACAATGTCTTCCCGGGTGCCCACAAAGATATCACCGCCTTTCATCCCGGCGCATCGCGCGCCGTAAGCCACCCTGGAAGCAAACTCCCCGGAAAGGTACAGGTGATTGACCCCGGCGCCGGCGGCAAGCCGGCCGATATCCTCGTGATGGGAGGCTGCGGCATCGCCGAGCTCCAGCATGTCGCCGGCCACCAGGATGCCCCGCTTCCGGTCGCTTAACGCCGCCAGAGACCGGATGGCGGTTTTCATGGAGCCGGGATTGGCGTTATACGTATCATCGATAATATAGGCGCCCGCCGGTGTCCGGTAAACCGACATGCGCCCGGAGACCGGCCGGAATTCGGCCAGTCCCGCTCCAATAACTTCGGCTTGAATATTCATCACGTACCCCGCTGCCGCCGCGGCCAGGGCGTTATACACCATAAAGCCCCAGGGAACCTGAAGCTCGACCCGGACTGCGGCATCTGGCAAAGTTAATGTAAATGAAAGTCCTTTTCCGCCCGGCTCGATATTTTCCGCCCTAACCCGGGCCTGCCCGTGATATCCGAAAAAGACCACCTGCTGTTGCGCGCGCGAGGCAAGCCATTGCCCCCAGTCATCGTCGGCGTTGAGCACGATCGTGCCGCCCGGCCGGATGTTTTCCAGCATCTCGGCCTTGGCCTCGGCAACCGCCTCGATGCTGCCCACCCCCTCCAGGTGCGCCGGCCCGATATTGGTAATCAGACCGATATCCGGCCGGCACAGCCCGGACAGGTACCTGATTTCCCCGGGATGATTCATGCCCAGTTCCACCACCGCGGCCTGATGTTCCGGACCCAACTCCAGAAGCGTCAGGGGCAGCCCGATCTCGTTGTTGAGGTTGCCGTAGGTGGCCAGCACCCGGAATTGCCGACCCAGCACCCTGGCTGCCATCTCCTTGGTGGTGGTTTTACCGTTGGACCCGGTGATCGCAATCACCGGCACGCCCGCCCGCTCTCGCTGATAGGCGCCCAGCGCACCCAGCGCTTTGGTTGTATCCTCGACCGAAATGCATGCCACTGCCTCGGCCTGCCAGGTGGAAACCGGCAGCATATCCAGTTTATCCCTGCGCACAATCACGCATTTTACGCCCTGCCGGACCACGGCGGGCAGGAAACTGTGCCCGTCATGGCGCTGGCCGGAAATAGCCACAAAGACCTCGTCGCCCCGGATTCTGCGCGAGTCAATTCCCACGCCGGAAAATCGCGCCACATCCGTGGTGCTGACCAGTTCTCCGGCTGTAGCGGTTAAAATGTCATCAATCGTCCACGGTATCGACAACGTCGTTCATTCCCCATGAAAGCACCTGTTCGGCCTCCACCCGGTCGTCAAAGGCCACGGTGGTGTTTCCGATGACCTGGTAAGTTTCATGCCCTTTTCCGGCAATCAGTATTGCATCTCCGGGCCTTGAAACCCGGATTCCAACGCGGATGGCCTGTCTGCGGTCGGGTTCAACCGTAAACGTTGCCGGAGCAAAATCCGGCCCCAGACTTTCCGGCGCCACCCGGGTAAAGTCGTGCATACCCGCCACGATATCTTCAATAATTTTCTCCGGTGCTTCGGTACGCGGATTATCCGAAGTCACCACTGCCAGGTCCGCATACTTTCCCGCAATTTCCCCCATCAGGGGCCGCTTTGCCCGGTCCCGGTCTCCGCCGCAGCCGAAAATACAGACCAAGCGCCCGGAGCCTGTCCGCCTGAGCGCAGCCAGCACGTTTTCCAGGGCTGCCGGGGTATGGGAAAAATCCACAAAAACGTGCCGGTCCAGGGTATTGGCAACCCGCTCCAGGCGGCCGGGCACGGAGGCAAAGGTTTCTATGCCCCGGGCAATTGTCTCCGGGGCAATTTCCAGGGCCTCGGCCGCGCCTGCGGCACAGAGGATGTTTTCCAGATTAAACCGGCCCACCAGCGGCGAATGAAACGAAACCGCTTTGTCCGCCAGTTGGAGCTGCCCGGAAATGCCACCTGCGTCAAATTCCAGGCCGGACGGCCGGATCCGGGCTGCGTTGCCGAACCCCACACGCACACGTCGGATGCCGGCCAGCGCATCATCGAGCTCTCGGGCCCTGGCGTCATCCATGTTGATCACTGCCGCGGCGTTTTCACCCTGCAGGTAGTCTGTGAAAAAACGCTTTTTGGCCGCCCAGTAGTGCGCCATATCCTCGTGAAAATCCAGGTGATCCTGGCTCAGATTCGTAAACACCCCGATTGCAAAGCTGCATTGCGCAATCCGATCGAGCACCACCCCGTGAGAAGACACTTCAATGATAACGTGGGTGACCCCGGCATCTGCCATGTCCGCCAGCAGATGCTGCAAATCAGAGGCTTCCGGGGTTGTCAGCCCGCTTTTCACGGTTTTTCCGGCATAATGATAGTTCAGCGTGCCGATCAAGCCGGTGCAAAGTCCGTGGCTCTGCAGTATGTGCTCCAGCAGACAGGCGGTGGTCGTTTTGCCGTTGGTGCCGGTAATGCCGATCAGGGTCAGCTTGTTTGCGGGGTGCCGGTAAAAAGCGGCGGCAGCTTGCGCCAGCGCCTGACGCGTATTTTCCACGACAACCACGCAGGCATCCAGATCCATGGAGCGCTGGACCACAACGGCTGCGGCACCGCGGGCGACCGCATCTGCTGCAAAATCATGACCGTTTGCGTTCTGCCCGGGCAGTGCCACAAACACGCCGCCCGGGGGCACCCGGTCCGAACGGTAATGCACACCGGTAATTTCCGGATCTGACTGACCGGCACAAGCAGGGGCCGAAGAATGCACGCTTCCGGGAGCCATAGCGGCTATGAGATCGGAGAGTTTCATGCGTCCTCTTTCCCTTCTGGCCGTTTTCCCGAATTTCGCACAACCGTCGGGGCGATGTTCATATAATTGAAAGATTCCCGGATGATTTCGGCAAATGCAGAGCCGGCCACCTTGCCGCCGTAATGGTTGACCTTGGGCGCCCTGACAATGACCAGCGCAGCCAGCTCGGGCGATTCGGCAGGGGCAAACCCCGCAAACAGGGCATTGTATTCGCTGTTTTTATAAGACCCCTGATCATTTAAGATCTGGGCGGTCCCGGTTTTTCCGCAGACCGTGTAGCCTTCGGGCGCGGCATGACGGCCGGTGCCGTCGGGCTCTGTCACCGCCCGCATCATCTCCTTGAGCTGATCTGCGGTGTCCGCGGACATAACCCGGCGCATCATTTTCGGTTCGAAACTTTCCGCGATGCTGCCGTCCGGGCTGGTAATCGCCTTGGCAACCCGCGGCTTCATGAGCACACCCTGATTGGCAATGGCCGAAACCGCTGAGAGCAACTGGACGGCAGAGACCGACACTCCCTGCCCGAAAGCGATTGTCGCATTGTCAATGCCGCGCCAGTTCCGGTAATGCCTGATACGTCCCGGGGCTTCGCCCGGACAGTCAATGCCGGTCTTCTCACCGAAGCCCAAATCGCGCAGGTTGTCGTAAAGCGTTTTCGGGCCGATGGCCTCGGCGATTTTCACCGCGCCGATGTTGCTGGAGTATTTGATCACCTCTGTCAGGGTCAGTTCATCATAAGGGTGCGTATCCTTAATCACACGGCCGTGGCTCGAATACCTGCCGTTTTCGCAATCCACTATCGTATCGGGTGTATACAGCCCGGATTCCAGGGCGGCCGCAGCCAGAAAAATCTTGAACGTCGATCCCGGCTCAAAGGAGTCCGTAACTGCCCGGTTCCGCCAGTTCTGCCGCGGAAACCGGATAAAGGCGTTGGGGTTGAATTCCGGGTAATGGGCAACGGCCCGGATCGCACCTGTCTGCGGCTCCATCACCAGGGCCAAGCCGGATTCGGCATTGAACCTTAACACGGACTTTTTCAGCGCCTGCTCGGTGATATATTGAATATTGGCATCCAGGGTCAGCACCAGGTTCTTGCCTTCCTCTGATGCCTGCTCCGGGCCGGAACGCTGAAAGATCCGGCCCAGGGCATCCTTGACAATCGTCCACTGCCGGGGCTCTCCCTTGAGGCGGGTATCATAGTAATATTCCACGCCTTCCAGGCCGTTGCCGTCCATCCCGGAAAACCCGATCACCTGGGCGCCAAGGCTCTTGTGGGGATATACGCGCGAATAAGTATCCACAAGCTCCAGCCCCGAGTCAATCTGCCGTTCCAGGGCCCTGGCCTTTTCAGGGGAAACATCGCGCCGGATCCAGACAAACGAGGCATCCGAACGCAGTTTTTCCGTGAGTCTGCTTTTATCCAGGTCCAGCTCTTCGGCCATCACCGCGGCCGCCCTTGCCGGTTGATCAATCCGGTCGGGATGGGCGCCCACCGCCACCACGCTGGTGCTGACCGCGAGTTCCCGCGAATTTGCATCGTATATGGTACCGCGCTTTTCCCGCAGCTTGATCGAACGGCTGTACTCGCCGGAGGCCTTGCTGGAAAGACGCGTATCTGCAAAAACCTGCAGGTGAATGGCCTTAAAGGCAATCACCAGAAAAAAAAGCGTGAACACGCAGCCGACCACCAGCATGCGGCGGTTCCGCCTGGAGATCGCCTTTTGATCTTTTTCCCTGTCCGGCTTCATTGGATGATTATTACCTGTTCGGGTTTTGGCGTCATCAGTCCCTGCTGCTTTTTCGCCCGGGTGCCGAGCACCTGGGGCGACTTGAGCCTTCCTTGCTCGATACGGAGCTTCTTGCGGGTTTCGATCAGTTCTTCCTGCCGGGACCTGGCTTCAACAATTTCATATCCCATGCGCCGGCACTGCACCCCGCACCAGGTATCGAAAAACACCTCCGCAATCAGGACCAGCATCAGGAGCATGCAGGCAAAAACCCTTCCCGGCGTCAGCATCGGATCGGTATTTTTCCTGTTTTGACTCACAATCCCCTCCGCAGGGCAGATCCCTTTAACCGGTTACGGCAGTTTTTCAGCCGCCCGCAGCCTGGCACTGCGGGACATGGGATTATTGGTGATTTCCGCTTCAGACGGCTTGCAGACCTTTCGTGTCAGCACCTTGAGCGCCGGCTGTTTGCCGCAGGTGCAGACGGGAAAACCCGGCGGGCATTCACACCCCCGGGCAAAACGATTGAACCGCTGCTTGACCATCCGGTCTTCCAGCGAATGAAACGAGATCACGCAGATCCGTCCGCCGGGCGCCAAGTGCGCCACTGCTTCATCGAGAAACGTGTCCAGCACTTCCAGTTCCCGGTTGACCGCAATGCGAAGCGCCATAAACACCTTGGTCGCCGGGTCAATTTTTCGCTTGGCCGCATCTTTGCGGGGAATGGCGCTGCGCACGACATCGGCCAGCTGTCCGGTGGTTTCGATTGCTTCGGTTTTGCGCCGCTCCCCGATTTTTCGGGCAATGCGGCCGGCCCACCGCTCTTCTCCCAGATCCTTGAAAATCCGGGCCAGCCGGTCTGTGCCGGATGTATTGACGATGGCTGCAGCACTTTGTGACGCCTGAGGATTCATTCGCATATCCAGCGGCTCCGCCTTTCGAAAGGAAAACCCCCTGCCGGAAGATTCGATTTGGTCCCAGGAAAGTCCGAGGTCCACGAGGATCGCATCAACTTCGTCAATTTCGAGCCGGAGGAGGATATGCGGAAGGTTGACAAAATTGTCATGAATCAGGCGGATATTCCGGGCATAGGGCGCAAGCACCTGTTGTGCATGTTCCACGGCATCCGCGTCCTGGTCGATACCGATTAGCAGGCCACCCGGCAAAATTTTTTCTACAATGCCTTTTGCATGCCCGGCACCGCCGAGGGTACAATCGACAACCCGTTTGCCCGGCGCACAATCCAGGAATTGAATTGCCTGTTGGCGCATTACAGGGATATGTCGATAACTCATGTTACAGTCCTAGTCTGGCAATTTCGTTGGAAACCTCCTCATCCTGCATGTCCTCCTCGTGAAGTTTGCGCTTTTCCTCATTCCAGTTTTCCAGGGACCATATCTCGAAATGATCAAGCACCCCTACCAGCACGATATCTTTTTCCAGCCCGGCATAATCCCTAAGGGACTGCGGGATTAAAACCCTGCCCTGCCTGTCCAGGGTGCATTCTGCGGACTCGCCGATAAAAATCCGCCTGAATCGCCGCATGGACGGACTTTTTTCCGCCATCCGCAGAATCTTGTCCTCGACTATCTCCCAGTTCTTGTAGGGATAGGCGACCAGGCCCTGTTCATCCAGGCCCGGGCCGGACAACACCAGCCCGTTGCCGCCGTTGTTCCGAATCAGTTCCCTGAATCGGGACGGAATATTGATGCGCCCTTTATCATCGATTGTATGGTATGAACTTCCCCGGAACATGTGCGACCCCTTTTAACCCACTTTACACCACTTTTACCCAAAATCTACATGAACCAGATGATTTGTCAAGGAAAAAACATTCGGAAAATTTTAATTTTTACATGTAATTTTAAATACTAATTAAAAAACTGGGCTTGTGGGGCAAAGTGGTGAGGCTCTTGAATGCCTGTAAAACGGGGAGTTGCCCCGGGCTGTTGGTTCTTTCCATTGATTTGTTTTCATGTCCGGACAGGGACAGGCAATTTCCGGTGAATCATTGTCAGGTTGTTGTTATGCTGATTCAAGCTATCGGTATCGATCAAACTGCGAAAAAAATCGCAAAAGGAACTTCATATATGCCGTTTCCCGCGGCTTGAAAAATTCACCGGGAATTGCTGCTCTCGGGAATTGCTGCTTGACGGGCGGGTGGATCGGGCTTAGTATGTCACGTATAAATTCGTGAAAGCGAACTGACAGACACAGCCCGGGACCGGAGACAAGGAGAAGAATATGGCAGTAATTACCGTGACCAGCGAGTACAGGGCCGGAGGCCAGCGCGTGGCAACCGGGGTGGCTGAAAAACTCGGATTTGAATACATCGGGGAACAACTGGTGGCCGAAGTGGCAAAACAGTTAAACATGTCAAAAAGCGAGGCCGAAACTTTCCTCAAGCCCGGAAGCTCCAATATACTGCGATACCTGGACCGATACACCTGTTCGATTGTCCAACGGGTTGTGGACCGGGAACACGGATGCCTGGACGACACCACCTATTACGACAAGACCCGGGAGCTGGTGGAAAACATTTACAAAAACGAAAACGCGGTGATCCTGGGCTGGGGCGCCCAGTGCATCCTCCGCAAAAAGCCGGAGACCTTCCATGTGCTTTTGAAAAAAGCGCATGAACAGAAAGTTCAGCAAACCATGGAAACACTGAACTATTCCCGCAAGATCGCAGAGCAGACGATCAAAAGCGAGGAACAGGAAAAAAAGGCCTACATTCAAAAATACTTCCAGGTCGACTGGCAGGATCCTTCGCTCTATGACCTCATCATTGACATGGAAAATCATTCTATAGAAGCAGCCGCGGACCTGGTCAGCCACAAGGCACAGCAGCAAATCTCCCCGCTGCAGAAATAGCGCGGCACACACGCAAAAAAGCCCATACAAAGACCGGCGACCTTTTGATGACCTCCCAATCCCCGGAAAAATACGATGTCGTGATCGTGGGCGGCGGGCCGGCAGGCCTGTTTGCCGCCCACTATCTGGCCGGCCACTCCGGGCTCAAAGTGCTGCTCCTTGAAAAGGGCAAACCGCCGCATCAAAGGAAATGCCCCATCAATGAAGGCGCAAAATGCCCGCAATGCCAGCCCTGCGATGTTTTGTGCGGCATCGGCGGCGCGGGCCTGTTTTCAGACGGCAAGCTCAACTTCATCCCGAAGCTCGGGAAAACCGATTTGACCCAGTTCATGCCGATCGGCGAGGCCCAGGCGCTAATCGATGAAACCGAGACGATTTTCGATGCATTCGGCATGACCGGACCGGTCTACCCCACCAATATGCAGGCGGCCGGAGAGCTTCGCAAACACGCCCGGAAACACGGCTGTGACCTGCTGCTCATCCGACAGAAACATCTGGGCAGCGACCGGCTCCCCGAATATATCGCGCAGATGCAGGCGGCCCTGGAAAAAAAAGTCGACCTCCGAACCTTGGAGCCGGTCACTGACGTGGTGCCCGAGGCCCCGGGCAGCATCCGGGTGATATCGAAAAAGGGAGACTATCATGCCGAATCGGTCATCCTCGCCCCGGGTCGGGCCGGGGCGGACTGGATTTCCTCGCTGGCCGGGGATTTCGGCATTCACATGCACCAGCGGGGCATCGAGGTGGGCGTGCGCGTGGAAGTGCACCGGGACATCATGGCCGAGCTGTGCGACGTGATCTATGATCCCTCCTTTTTCATCCAGACCGCCAAGTATGACGACGAGACCCGGACTTTCTGCACCAACAACGGCGGGTTTGTCACCCAGGAAAACTACCGGGATTTCGTCTGCGTCAACGGCCACGCCTACATGGACCGAAAGTCCGAAAACACCAATTTCGCATTTTTGTCCAAGGTGGTGCTCACCGACCCGGTCACGGACAACCAGGCATACGGCGAGTCCATCGGACGACTGGCCTCGCTGATCGGCGGCGGCCGGCCGCTTCTGCAGCGAATGGGGGATTTAAAACGGGGCAGGCGCAGCACCTGGTCGCGCATTGAAAAAAGCACCATCAGGCCGACACTGAAAAACGTGGTCTGCGGTGATATCGCCATGGCGCTGCCCGAACGGATTCTCACCAATATCATGGAAGGCCTGGAAAAGCTCAACCAGGTGGTGCCCGGGGTGTCAAACGATGAGACCCTGCTTTACGCCCCGGAAATCAAGTTTTTCGCCACCCAGGTCCAGACCGGCAACACCCTGGAAACCGAAATCCCGGGTCTTTTCGTGGCCGGCGACGGTCCGGGCGTGGCCGGCAACATCGTATCCGCGGCAGCCACCGGCCTGATTCCGGCCAAGGAAATCATCCGGCGAAAACAGCATCAGACCTGAACTTTTCCCCTACTTGCGCACTCTCAGCCCTTGGCCCGCCCGGGGCACGAACACCTTGTAGTCCGCGTTTTCCAGGGTCTTGCCAAAGGCGCTCATCTGTTCTTCTTCGCCGTGGACCAGGGCGATGTGCCTGACACGGAGATTGGACTCTTTTAAAAAGCGCAGCATTTCGTTTTTGTCCGCATGGGCGGAAAAACCCTCCAGGCTCTCCACCCGGGCCTTCAGAGGATATTCCTTGTTCATGAACCGCATCATGGGCGGCTCGCCCTGCCGGCCGTTTTCCGCGTATTGCCGCCCCTTGTCCAGGAGCCTGCGTCCCAGGGTATGGGCGGCCATGTAGCCCACGATCAG
>JBKHJS010000075.1:0-10532 GCA_046537995.1 Desulfobacterales bacterium | reverse complement strand
CCCGGAATCGGGGCAATGATGCGCACGCTCAGGGCCTTTAAGGCCAGGGCCAGGTCATCTGAGAGGTTGACGATCTTGTTGATCTTCACCCCCGGCGCAGGGGCAAATTCATACCGGGTAATCACCGGCCCGGGCAGCACCTCGGTGACGTTTCCATGTACGCCGAAATCCTGGAGTTTCTTTTCCAGCAGCCTGGACTGCTCCTGCAGATATTCATGATCAATGTCTCCGGCCACCTTTTCCGTCTCTTCCAGAAAACTCAGAGACGGCAGCTGAAAACCTTCCTGGAGCTTCATGGAATCAAAGACTTGCTGTTTGGGCGCTACAGCCGATACAGACCGGGGAGCCGGATTCTTGATCTTGACCTGGGAGGATGCAGCAGAACTTGTCTGTTTTTCAGGCGGGGTATCCAATGGATCCCCGGATTTTGCGGAATTACCGGATCTTTTCGTTTTTTGAGGCAGGGCCCGACGTTTGGGCAGGCGCGGCAGGCGCAATCGCCTGAGATACTGAAGGCAGCGCCTGAGCCATTGGCTGATGCGTAAGATTCCCAGTTTTGCAAGCCACGCGCCGTTTCTGCCCGCGACGACAAGAGAGATCCCGGTGGTCATGATGAAGCCTATGGCAAGGATTAACAGCAGGATGACCAGTGCACCCTTCGGGTTTGCATACCTCTGAAAAATCGCCATCACGGGCTGGCCCAGCATACCGCCGGCAGCATATTCCGTATTGAAAATCACGTAACTGTCCTGAAAAAGCGCAGCCAGCGCGCCGCTGGCGATCACCAGCAAGATGCCGCCTGAAGCTGCCAGCCACGGAGAAACCCGGCTCCCGTACGTATAAAAACGAATACAAGTCAAAAACAGCAAAACCGGAATCCAGAACGCCCCGATTCCAAACAGCCCCACAAGCAGGCCTGCCAGATAGGCACCCGCCAGTCCGAAATAGTTTTGTACATCACCGGAGTCCACGACGTGGTGCAAAGACGGGTCCGCCGGGCTGTAGGTCAGCAGACTCACTGCGGAAAACACCACCAGAAAGAAGATCAGTATCCCTGCAATTTCCTTTTGTATTGTCATATCCGCCTGTTTATCTGAGCAAATTGCATGCCTGGTACTACACATCCAGGATAAAGGGCAGGATCACCGGCCGGCGCCTCATGGTAAAATTAAAATACTCCCGCAGGGCCCCGGGCAGCCGCCGTCGTATCACTTCGGCCGGATGCGGCAGTTCCACGGCTTCCTCAACGATCTCCAGCACAACGCATTTGGCGTCTTCAATGATATGGCCGGTTTCAGTTTCAAACACAAAGCCCTTGGACAGGATCTCCGGGCCGTACACGACAAACCCGGTTTCCTCGTCAATGGCCATGGTGACAGCCACCATGCCCTCTTCTGAAAGCAGCCGCCGCTCCTTTAACACGGATCGCCCAACATCGCCGATGCCTTTACCGTCAACCAGTACCCGGCTGGTGGGGATGCGCTCGGATATCCGGCCGCCCTGTTCCCCGAATACGATCTTGTCTCCGTTTTCCGCAAGCATCACCCGATCCCGGGGAATACCGGATTCCGCGGCCAACTGGGCATGATGATACAAATGCCGGTACTCGCCGTGAATGGGAATGAGATATCTGGGCCGGGTCAGGTCGATCATCATCTTGAGCTCATCGCGAAAGGCATGCCCGGATACGTGTATTTCCGAAATTTTTTCGTAGATCACGTTGGCGCCCTTGCGGAAAAGGTTGTTGATAATCTTGGCAATCGCCTTTTCGTTTCCGGGAATGAACTTGGAGGAAAGCACAACGGTATCACCCGGCTTGGTTTTAATCTGCTTGTGCGAACCCGTGGACATGCGGGCAAGCGCTGACATGGGCTCACCCTGGCTGCCGGTGGTAAGGATAATCAGCTCTTCATCCGAGTATTGATCTACATCTTCTATGGATATTTCCATGCGTTCCGGAATCTGCAGCAGGTTCATCTGCCTGGCGATTTTCACGCTGAGTTCGATGCTGCGTCCGTTGAACATAATCTTCCGGCTGCCGGTCTTGATGATGTTGACGATCTGCTGGATGCGGGAGATATTGGAGGCAAACAGGGCCACAATAACCCGGCCGGGACTGTTGACGATAATTTTTTCCAGGCTCTGGCGCACGCGTGCATCCGAGGGGGTGCGTCCCTCGCGCTCCACGTTGGTGGAATCCGACATCAGCGCAAGCACCCCCCGCTGCCCGCACCTGGCAAAGGCATCCACATCGGTTTCCAGGCCGGCAATGGTGGAATCGGAAATCTTGAAGTCCCCCGTATGCACGATCAGCCCGTAAGGTGTGTCAATGGCCAGCCCCACCCCGTCGACAACGCTGTGATGAACCCGGATGAACTCAAAGGAAAACGGGGAGACGGAAATGCTCTGGCCGGCGCGCACAACGTTGAGCGAGGCCGCTGCCAGCAGGCCGTGTTCTTCAAGCTTGTGGCTGACCATGCCGAGGGTAAAGGGTGTGCCGTAAACCGGCAGGTTGACTTCCCGGAGCAAATACGGAAGGGCCCCGATATGATCCTCGTGTGCATGGGTCAGCACCAGGGCACGAAGCCGGGATTTGTTCCGCAGGATATAGCCCATGTCCGGAATCACATAATCCACGCCCAGCATGTAGTCCTCCGGAAACATCAGCCCGGCGTCAATGACCACTATCGTGTCCCCGTATTCCAGGGCCATCATGTTCAGGCCGATTTCACCCAGTCCGCCCAGGGGAATGATTTTCAGCATGGTTGAATACATTGGATAGCACCGAAATGTCCGCAATTCCAATATCGCAATCCGAAGCAAACAGGAATTTGACGAATCCGGAAATTCCGAGACCGGAGTATATAATTCCGAAGTTATACAGTGATGCCCGATTCCCGGACAATCCCGTCAATCAATGCCATAAACCAGCGTTGCTGTGCGTCATTGGCATAAGCCATGCAATTGCAGTGCATCCGGTTGTGGGTCCGGACGAGAAATTCGCCAACCAGGGCCCCGGGTTTGAGCTGCAGGGCGAAATACAAGGGATGGCAGTCCTCGTGGGAAGCCTGCAGGGCGGTGTAGAATTCCGGATCCAACGGAACCCAGTACACCCTGTCCAGCACGGCCGGTCCGAACCGCTCGGTTAAGCACGTCTCCAGCTTTTTCTGATCCTGCTCGCTGAGTTCATCAATAACATATTGTTTCATTTTGGCATCTCTATCACATTCACCACCGATGCGCAAGCACCGGATGTTTTGTGCAGCAATTCCCGGTGAATTTTTCAAGTCGCGGGAATCGGCATATATGAAGTTCCTTTTCTGATTTTTTTCGCAGTTTGATCGAAATCTGGATCGGGATCAGGGTCGATTTCGATACCGATTTCGATCCCGATAAGACTGAACCAGCATAACAACAACCTGATCATTATTCACCGGAAATTGCCGTGATTTCTGCAGGTTTCGTGTTGAATCAGCCTAGCTTTCATGTCCGTGCCACCGCCAAATCCACCAAATGTCCCGTTGCTGCGGATCACCCGGTGGCAGGGAACCAGCAGCGGCCAGGGATTGGCGGCCAGGGTATTGCCCACGAATCGAGCCGCGGCGGGTTTACCCATGTCCGCGGCAATATCCCTGTAGGTCCGCACCCGGCCGTACGGGATCGCAGCGGTGAGGCGCAGCACCTGCCGCTGAAGCGGGGTCAGGTGTTCCTGGCAAAGCCATTGCCATGGCGTTTCAAGGGGCTTTCCGAGTTCAAGGTATTCCCGGATCATCTGATCGAGTATCCGAATCTCGGCCAGCGGCGGTTCATTGGCAGGCTGCAGGCTGTCTGCCCGCACCCCGGTTTTGCAAGCCTCCTGCTGATACGTGCCGGGCAGCCAGATACGCCTGACCCGGAACGGGTCCGGCAAAATATCCGCCCGAATTGTTCCGAGCCACGTATGCATGCTGTACAAAGCGGCACCTTTCATCCGGCATATTTCAGTAAAGACCTGCGATGCAAGCAAGAAGAATACTGTAGACGAGCCGGAAAATCATATAAACGCGATTTCTTCGCGGTGACGTTACGGATGGATTCTGTTGTCCCGCAGGGATAAACTTCCCGCGGCTTTGGCGTGATGTGCACGGTACCGGGCGGCTTTACAAGACGGCAAGACCCCGGCCATGGGGCATAGCCGGGGCACAGATCTCCGGTATGCGGACTAGATTTCTTCCACTGTAATCGCGCCGGGTTCGCAAACCTCGATGCAGCTTTCACATCCCAGACACTCCTCGGCATTGACCGGAACGGACTTGCCGTCCTGGATTTCAAACACCTCTACCGGGCAGACCTCCACACATTCCTCACACCCTTCACATTTCTCCGCATCGACAATCGGATTAAAAGCCATTTTCGTCTCCTTTCTCAATTTCCATATGGATTATCGTATATCAACGGACTGTTAATTTCGGCGCCGATACAACAAGATTTTTCCAATATACCAATTGTTGCCCCGAGTCAAGAGGCCTGCTCGGATTTTTCCGGCAACTACCCGATTGGCTGCAAAAGCGCGATGATCCGGTCCCGGCTGCCGAGTTCATAGAAATCCGCTTTGAAGCCGTCATCAGGCCCGCCGGAATGGCGCGACATAATCTGCAGCCCTTCGGGCGGATCATCCATTTTCCTCAGGGTCTCATCTTCCTCGGCCACGGCTTCTATAACAGCTTCGCTGGGCGTGACAAAAAGGCGCGGCGGATCGGAATCGGCAGCCATCAGGGCATGCCACGCCCGCAGGCGGGATTCGGTCATGTAGGTGCCCGGATCCTTCACCGGATTTTTTGACGCACCCGTATTGCCTCCGGAAAAACGGTTCGATTGCCCGGGACCGCCCCGGATCCGGAAAAACATTTCCTGTTCTGCCCGGTCCGTGGCTGCGAGTTCGCTTTGAAGCTCGGTGGTCTGCCGGTCATACTCCTGGGCCAAAAACAAAAACAACCTGGCCTGAAAAACCGGGTCCGGTGCCGGCGCTTCGGGCTTTGGGCCCCTGCGGATTTCCGTGCTGATTTCCGGGGCAAACTCCTTGTGAAAAAACCCGGTATCCGAGATTTTCGCAAAAGCGGCCGCATCTTTCTGATAAACTTCTCCCCAGTCCCGGTAATTGCCGGCAAGTTGCAACAACCGCCGCTCATCTCCCTGCACGGGAAACCTGAGGATAATTCTGCCGTCTGCCGCCAGTTTTTCCATTGCCGCCGGTGTTTGGCCGGCGACCGGCTGATATACAACGGTGGGGCCGAAGCGGGCATGGCTGGCGTATGCCAGCGCTTCGGAAACAAATGTAAACGGAAATAATGCAACTTTGAATTGACTCATGATTTATCGATTTTCTCATCTTTGATTTCAATTCCCGCGTCTATCAACTGCTCGCGGATTTGGTCGGCTTTTACAAAATCCTTGCGGCGCCGGGCTTGCCTGCGTTCTTCGATCAACGCCTCGATTTCCGGGCTGTAGGATTGCCGGGTAAAGTCAAAAATTCCCAGAACACAGTCGATATCGGCGAACGTATCCAGGATCTTCCGCGCATCACCGGCACCCAGCCGATGTTCCGACAACAGCGCGTTGATCTGCCGGATCTTTCGAAACACCGCGGACATGGCCTGCGGCATGTTCAAATCATCATCCATGGCAGTGATCAATCCCTGGCGGATATCATATGCCAGCTGGTCGATTTCCTCGTACGAACCATTGCCCCGGCCCGTGTCTGCAAGGTGCTGAAGGGACTGCACGCATTCGTCAATCCGCCGGATGGCCCGTTGGGCCTGATCCAAACGTCTTTGCGCATACTGCAAAGGTTTACGGTAATGCGCGGTAACCAGCCAGAACCGGACCGCCCGGGCGGTGTATCCGAGTGCGGTCAAATCCCCGAGTGTGGGCAGGCCGTTTTTTTGCTGATTCTCGTCTGCTTCATCAACCAGCACCTGCTCGCAGTGCACCCAGTAGCGGGCCAGCGGCTTGCCGGTTAGCGCCCGGGCCATGGCCAGTTCGTTTTCATGGTGCGGAAAAACCAGCTCCCGGGTGCTGGTATGAATGTCATAGGTTTCCCCCAGGTGCTTCATGGACATGGCTGCACACTGAATGTGCCAGGAAGGCCGCACATTGCCCCACCGGGTTTTGACGTATATGCCGCGTTTTAGCTCTGAGAGCCGGGCACGCTTGAGCAGCGTGAAATCCCGGGGGTTGTTTTTCTCGTACTCGTCGAGATCCACTGTGGCGCCCAGCTTGATCTTGTCCAGATCAATGCCAGAAAGCCGCCCGTATTCCGGAAATGCACTGATGCTGAAATAAAGCGAACGAAGCTTCTCATAGGCAAAGCCCTTTTCATGCAGCTTTTTGGCCAGTTCCACCATGTCGCCGACATGCTCGCTGGCCCGGGGATAGATTTCAGCCGGCACAATATTTAACGCCGCCAGATCGGCCTTGAACAGGTCGATATAATACTGCGTAAAATCGGTCAGGGACTGTCCCGCGGCTTCGGATCCCTGGATGGTGTTGTCATCCAGGTCGGTGATGTTCATGACATGCGTGATCTGCAGGTCCCGGTATGTCAGATACCGATACATCAGGTCGGAAAATACGAACCTGCGGCATTCCCCCAGGTGAATCCGCTTGTTCGCAGTGGGTCCGCAGGTATACATGGATACCCGGCCGCTTCGGATGGGGTCAAAGGGCGCCTTGGACCGCGTCAGGGTATTAAACAGGTAAATCTCGGCCTTTTTCTTCACTGCAAACACCGGGGTGCTCAAATAGCGCTCCCCGCTGTCGGCAAACAGGACCACGATGGTGCCCGAAGCCATCTGCCGGGCTTCCTGCGCGGCAATCACCATTGCCGCCCCGCTGCTCATGCCCACGAAAAGACCTTCCTCCCGGCCCAGGCGCCGGGTCATCTCAAAGGCCTCCTCGTCGTCGATGTTGACCTTCCTGTCAAGCCATCGCTTCTCAAAAATCTCGGGCCGGTAGGCCTCCTTGAGGTTTTTCAGTCCCTGGAGCTTGTGGCCGAGATACGGCTCCACCCCGATGATCTCAATTTTTTCGTCGTATTCGCGAAATCGCCGGGCACATCCCATCACCGTACCCGTGGTGCCCATGGTGGCCACGAACCGGCTTATATCACCCCCGGTCTGCCGCAGGATCTCTTCTGCTGTGCCGCTGTAATGCGCCTCCAGGTTGGCCGGGTTGTTGTACTGATCCGTCATGAAATAGCGATCCGGATCTTCCCGGACCAGGCGGTAGACTTCCTCGATGGCACCGTCGGTGCCCAAATGGCCGGGTGTAAGGAGGATCTCGGCACCCCGGGCGGCCAGGATCTTGCGCCGCTCCATGGAAACGGCATCAGACATGGCCAGAAGCAGCCGATATCCCTTGACCGCGCAGATCATGGCCAGGCCGATACCCGTGTTGCCGCTGGTGGCTTCGAGCACCGTCTTATCCGGGGTCAGTTCGCCGGATCGCTCGCCCGCATCGATCATGGAAAGGGCCGGACGGTCCTTTACCGAACCGCCCGGGTTGACGTATTCAAGCTTGGCCAGAATACGGACGTCCGGGTTCGGATTTAACCGCCGGATTTCCACAAGCGGCGTGTTTCCGATGGCATCCAGTATGGAAAAACGTGTCATGATATCCGTATCTCTTATTCCGCCGGGTATAACCGGCGTTCCAGTTCTTCTGTGATGGCCGCGCAGACCTCGGCCGGCGGTGCCCCGGCATCAATTACCCGGAAGCGGGCGGGCTCGTCTTCGGCCAGCTCAAGATATCCCTGCCTGACCTTTTCATGAAACCGGATTTTCTCTCTTTCAAACCGGGTTTCCCGGCTTTGCCGCAGACCGGATTCGATCTGGTGCCATGCCCGGGATAGCCCGATTTCGGGCGGGAGATCAAGCAAAAATGTCACATCCGGCCGGTGGGCACCCTGGACAATGGTGTTTAGCCTTTTGATGAGCCCGGCTTCAATTCCCCTGGCCGCGCCCTGGTAAACCACCGTGGAATCGCTGAACCGATCGCAGATAACGGTTTTGCCCGCCTCCAGGGCCGGGGCGATGACCCGGCTGACATGCTGGGCGCGGTCAGCCTCGTACAGGAACAGTTCGGCCATTGCGTCGAGCCCGGAGTTGCCGGGATCCAGCAGGATGGAACGGATATGTTCTCCAATGGCGGTTCCCCCGGGTTCCTTGGTGACCAGACAGGTATGCCCGTGCTGCTCGAGATAGGCCACGATATGGGGGATCTGGGTTGACTTGCCGGATCCTTCAATGCCTTCGAGTGTGATGAACATGAGAAATCAACCCGCCTGCCTGCTATGAAACCGGTTTCGGTTTGCCCTTGTAGAAAAATCGTTCCAGCGGGCGATGATAGGCTGTCCAATCGGCATCCGGATCCTGGCTGTCCATGAACTGCCGGATTCCGTTGATCTTGGAATCAATATCGTCGAGATAGTTCAGCAAAACCGCCTCCAGTGTCTTGGGCGGTTCCGGGGAACCGAACTCACGATTGCCGTGATGGCTGATGATCAGATGTTTTAGCAGAAGCGCGGTATCCGGGCAAATCGCTTTCATCTCGGTCATCTTTTCCTCGAGCATCCGAACGCCGATCACAATATGGCTGATCAGCCGCCCCTCGTCGGAATAATCGATGCGGGTGTCATAGGTAAATTCCCGGATCTTGCCGATGTCATGCAGAATCGCGCCCGCAATGAGCATATCCCGGTCAAGGCCGGAATAATGTCCCGCCACCCGCTCTGCAAGCAGGGTCAGCGAAAGGGTGTGCTCGAGCAGTCCGCCGATATAGGCATGGTGCATTTTCTTGGCCGCAGGCGCCTTCTTGAAGGCGGCCACAAACTGCTCATCGGCCCAGAACCGCCCCAGCAGTTCCCGCAGGCTATCGGTTTCCAATGCGTCGCCCAGGGCCTTTAAACGTTCAAACATCTGCTCCGGATCCCGGGATGTTGCCGGCAGAAAATCAGAGGCATCAATCCCCTCGGTTTGCGCACGCAGGGCCTTGACCACCACTTGCGGCACGCCCTTATACTCGGAGACGTTTCCCTGGACATGGACAAAATCACCGGCTGCGGCTGCAGAGGCGATCTGGTCCACGTTGTCCCAGACCACACCCCGGATCTGCCCGGTCTTATCCGACAGGGCAATGCTCAGGTAAGGCGCCCCGTCTTTTTTGTGCCCCAGAGCTTTGTCTGCCAGAACAAACAGATCATTCACTGTTTCGCCGGCACGGAGTTGATTGACAAACAGGTTCTTCATCTGGCAAATGCCTTGTAACTGCTTTGCCGGCGGGCACCCTCCCCGCCGGATGGCGCAACGGATTTCATGTTTCGATTTTTTATACTGGAATTTTACCCGTGCATCAAGGTATTATTCGCAGGACAATGCCGATGCCCGCACCGGCGTCTTAAAATTCGGCATCCGTGCGGGGCGTAACCGAAAAACACTGCAATATGCACAGCCACTGAAATTACTACCTATGCTTTATCACAAACACGAAGAACCCGAAGCAACGTTTTTCATGCCATGTTTTCTTCGCTGGCCTGGTGCTCTTCGTGATTGCAGATTTTGTTTTTCCGCGTATATCCGAAGTGCCTTTCATCGCCTTACATTCTGTTTTCCGGAGGGCGATTTTCGAAAACATGGCAACCCGATTAACATGCCGTCATCGCGATTTATCCTTAAAATTTTTCAGCTTCTGGCAATTGCCGTCTGTGTTGCCGCCGTATGGCCGCCACAGACTCCCTGCCAGGAGCTTTCCGATGAGATGATCACGGAAAACGGGAAATGGGAGGTGACTGCCGATCAGATTACATATGATGCAGACAGCCGCCAATACACGGCCACCGGCAACGTCGTAATCGTCCAGGGGGAAAAAGAACTGCGCGCCGATCGGGTGGTTTTAAACCGGGAGGATATGTCTGCCCGGGCATTCGGCCGGGTCCGCCTGGTTTCCGGAAATGACCGGCTGACCGGACAGCGCCTGGAAATGGACATGGCCGGGGGCACCGGCACCCTGTATCAGGGAGAGGTGTTTATCCGGGAAAACAATTTTTATATCCAGGGCGACAGAATTGAGAAAACCGGGGAAAACACTTACCGGATCCGGCGCGGCAGTGCGACCACATGCCAGGGATCGCACCCGGACTGGCAGATCACCGGCAATGATGTAAATGTCACCATCGGCGGTTACGGCACGGTTTCCCATGCCGCCTTCTGGGCCCGGCAACTGCCGGTATTCTATGTACCCTGGTTTCTGTTCCCGGTTAAACTGGAACGGCAGACCGGGCTGCTCGCGCCCCAGGCCGGATATTCCGACAGAAACGGCGCTGAGTACATCCAGCCATTTTTCTGGGCCATCTCCAAGAGCAGCGATGCCACGTTTTATTTCCATCACCTCCAGGAGCGGGGTGAGAAATTCGGCATGGAATACCGGTACGTGAGCTCAAAAGACTCCAGGGGAATCCTGATGGCCGATGGATTCGAGGACCGCAGAATCGATGACGG
>JBKHJS010000074.1:0-10580 GCA_046537995.1 Desulfobacterales bacterium | reverse complement strand
CGGATTAAAACCGCATGCCGCATTCCTTCAAACCGGCCACCCCGGATTCCACGCTGTAGGTCTCCCGGATCCCCTCGGCGGCCAGGTTGACCTGCGCCTCGTAGGAACGCACACCAGTGTTGCATACCAGGACTAGCTTTTTGTCCCTGGGCACTTCGTTGATCCGCGCCTGGAGCTGGTCGTGGGGGATGCTCTTCCAGACATCCGGGTATTTTTCCTCAAACGGCTTGGCGTCGGCTTCCGCCCGGCAGTCCAGGAAAAAGTACTCCCCGCAGTCGCGATTGTTCCAGCACTCGAGAAAATCCTCCAAGTGCGCAGGCTGGTAGCTGCCGTCCAGATAGTTTTCCGCTGCATTGGCCACTGCGTTGACGATATCCATGGCAGAGGCAAAAGGCGGGGAGTAGGCCAGTTCCAGGTTGCTGATATCCGCAACTGAGGGATGATATTGCAGGATCGTGGCCACGGCGTTGACCCGGGCATACATGCCGCTGGCCTCGCCGCCAAATCCCTGGATCCCCAGGACCCTGCGAGACTCGCGATCCACCACCAATTCCAGATAGATGATTTCCTTTTCCGGGTAAAAATGGGCCCGGTCAAACTGACCCACCTGGATACCCACGGCATCATAGCCCTGGCGCGCCGCGGTTTCCGGGGTCAGTCCCGCCCCGGCCAGGGCGCCGTCGAAAAGCTTGACCGAAAAACTGCCCACAGCACCCTTGAACCTGGCATTTCCGCCGGCCATGTTCGTGCCGATCACCCGGCCCTGGCGGTTGGCAAGAGAACCCAGTGGATAATATCCCGGTTTGCCGGTGACCAGGTTGGTCACCTGGACGCAGTCGCCGCCGGCATAAATATCCGGATCCGAGGTCTGCATCCGGTCGTTGACCACGATAAAACCGCCGGGTGCGACTTCCAGGCCCGCTGCCTCGGCAAGATCGCCGTTGGGCGCAATACCCACAGCCGAAATAACAAGGTCGGCCTCCAGCGTGCGCTTGCCGGTTTTCACCGCGGACACCGGCTCGTCTCCCTCGATGGCTTCCACGGATTCGCCCAGGTAAAAGGTGACTCCGTTATCCTCCATCCGGTGCTGGGCCATCTGCGAGAGTTTTTTGCTGACAAAACCGGGCATGATCTGATCGCAATACTCCACCACGGAAGTTTCAATCTCCCACATGTCAGAAAGGGCTTCTGCCATCTCCAGACCGATAAACCCGGCCCCGATGATCACCGCCTTTTCAATCTGCCCGGTTGTGATCTGCTCCTTGATGGCCATGGCCTGCTGCAGGCTGGCCACGCTGAATACATTTTTCAGGTCCATGCCGGCAATCGGCAGTTTCCTGGCGCGCGCGCCGGTGGCGAGCATGAGCTTGTCGTAGGAAAGATCGGTTTGCGCGCCGTCGCGCTTTTGAATCCGGACGGTCTTGTTTTCCCGATCTATGGACAGGGCCCGGGTGCCGGGCATGGCTTCCACGGCCTTGTCCTGCCGGAAAAACTGCTCGTCGCGCACCATGTGAAAGCTCGTGGAGCGCAGCTCCTTTTCGTCGCTGACATCTCCGGAAATATAATAGGGAATGCCGCAGCCGCCGTAGGAAATGTATTCATCCTCGTCAATCAGCAGCACCTCTGCATCCTGGCGCAGGCGCTTGAACCTGCACGCCGCCTTGGAGCCGGCTGCAACCGCACCGATGACCACCACGCGTTGACTCATGTAAACCCCCTTGTTCTGCTTGAAAGTAATTCCGTAGGCAAACCTGAATTGCGCATAAGCTTAAACCGATGTAATATAAAAAACTTCCGCCCCGGGATGCAAGGGATTTTCTGCGGCATCCGGAAGGCCGGTTCAGCCGTCTTACTCGTGTTGCACCCAGGAAAAAATCAAATCGCGCTGTTCCCGGCTCTGGGGAGACTCCATAAGGGCTGTATCTGTGTGGACCCGCATTTTACGGATCGTTTCAAGCATTGTCATGTCGGGGGGATGGCCGTGCCGGACCAGGTAGGCCCCGACCACGGTGCCGGTCCTGCCGATGCCGGCCCAGCAATGGACGTATACCGGGCACCCGGCAGAAATGGAGGCATCGATCACATCGAGAATATGGACCAGATCCTTTCTGTGGGGGGCGTCAAAATCACGTATCGGCATGGAGGTGTAGGTCGCCTCCACGCCGGCCTGCTGTGCGGTTTTATCAACGATCTCCGCGTAACCCGGATGCCGGGGGCCAAGGCGCCGGATTTCCTCCGGCTCGGTAAGATCTATGATCCGCCGGATGCCATGGTCAAACAGGGATTTCAGGCGGCTCTCCGAAGCCGCCTGGGTGTATGCAAGCGGATATTCACCCGCCATCAGGCGGCCGGCTTCCACCCAGTAGGCGTTTCTGAAGGGTATACTCCGGTTTTGCGAATCCTGCATCATGTCACGCCCTTTTCGGATTCGCTCTCGGATTTCTTTTCCGCCAGCCTGGCCTCCCGGCGTGCCAGGGCCTCCCGGTTCCGGCGTTTTTCTTCTGCGGTCTCCGGTACCAGGGGCGGAATTTTGCGCGGTTTCATCTCCGGGTCCAGCCCGACGTAGGTCAGATAAGCCGAGGCGATATGCCGCCGCTCGCCGCTCATCAGGTCTTCGGCCTCCGCGCGGACCCCGATCTCCATGGAGGTGGTCCCGGTCATGTTCATACTGGCAAACAAAATCAGCAAATCCCCCACAAAGGCCGGATGATGAAAGTCCAGCCGGTCCACCGACGCGGTGACCGCGTTGCATCTCGAATGCCGTATGGCCACCACGCCTGCGGCGTTGTCGATAAGCTTCATGATGGACCCGCCGTGGACGTTTCCGGCCGGGTTGGCATCTGCCGGCTGCATGACCTGGGACACAACGACCCGGCTGTCTTTTACCCGCTTGCCGGAAGGTTCCGTATCCCGGCATATGTCTGCATCGCTCATGTTGTAAAAAACTCCCTGATAATGGAAACGGTTTGTTCGGGTTTTTCCATGGGAACCAGGTGTCCGGCATCCGGCACCACCTGATGACGCCCGTGGGGAAAACGTTTTGCAACCTCCGGATAATCAATAAAACCCTTGTTTTCCGTGTGCTCGCCTTCGATCACCAGTACGGGACAGGTGATATTCGGGATCACCGGCCAGGGATTATAACTCATGCTTCCCATAAACAGGGCGGCTTCCCGGCGCGGATGGCAGGCCAGGCACAGCTCGCCCGTGTCCGCGGCCACCATGCCGTAACGGATATAAAGCTCAAGGACCTCCGGGTCCCATCGCTGAAACAAGGGCTTGGATTTCAAATATTGGCGGGCCTCTTGCGGATCGCGCCAGGCATTTCTGCGCTTGATGGACTTGGCGGCCAGGGGATGGTCCGACACGTTGATTTTGACCTGATAAAGCGCCTCCGGCAAAAATATGGGCTCAATTAAAACCATTTGCGCCACCGGCATACCCAGGGCGCCGGCTGCAATGACCGGCACCGCCCCGCCCATGGAATGGCCGACCACGTATGGCACCTGGAAATTCAGTTTTTCGCAGAAAGCCGCCATGTCCTCGGCAATCTGCCTCCAGCTGAAACCGCCGTTTTCCGGATCGGCTCCCCGATGATCACAAAAATACGGGGCCACCACGTGGAAGGTATCTATCAGGTGCCTTGCAACCGGATGCCAGAGCCGCGGTTGAAAGCCGGTTGCATGCAGCAGCAACAGCGGCGGCCCATCGGATTCATAGTCCAGGAACCCGATCACCGCATCCCCGATATCGACATGTCGCTCAACAGGCTGAATATCACTCATGTTTCCAAGCACTGCAGCAGGTCCATCCAGATCCGGGTCCTACTTGATCTTCTCGGGCGGGCGGCGTTCGGGCACGGCCACGTGGGGGATTTTGTCCTCGTTCCACTCTTTGGAGACATACAGGTGACAGTAACAGGCGCCGTATTCCCGAACATCGGGCTCCCGGTAGGCACAGGGGCAGATGATGTCGGCATCGTTTTCCCGGTCGCCGGAAGCCAACCGGCACGGGCAGGCCATGTATCCGTAGCGCTGCTTGTTTTCCAGCAGGCCCCTGAGCAGTTCAAACACAAACCCCTTGTCCTTGTTGAAATAATAGCCCTTGGGCTCCTGGATACTTCTGAGCTTTTCATAAAGATCTTCGATATTCATGAGATTCCCAGCGCCTCCTTGATTTCGTCTTCCTTATAGCCCACGATCACCTTTTCCCCGATTCGAATCGTGGGAAACGAACACCTGGGATTCAATTCCTTGACCTCCTCCAGGATGGCCTGCCGCTGATCCCCGCTGAGCAGGTCGACTTCCACCGAATCATAAGACACGTTGCATTCATCCAGCAGTTTTTTGGCGTTCTTGCAATGTCCGCAAGTGCTCAGCGCATATACTTTCACATCCGGTTCATCCGCCATTTTTTCCTCCTTCACATTTACACGCCCGCATATACGAATATTTTCTCAATCAAACCGAACTACCATTTCATCAAAGGATTTTCGCCACTTGGGCGGAAGCAGCGTCTTATCCGACCGGAAATATCCCATGGCGATCAGCATGGGAATCCAGTAATTCTCCGGAATCTGAAACTCCCCTTGCACGCCCGCGATATCAAAGCCGTCCATGGGATGGGTATCCACGCCCAGGTCCCTGGCTGCAAGCATCAGATTCATGGCAAAAAAGCCGGCGTTTTTACACGCAAATGCCACCTGCCGGGCCTGACTGGCGCCGTAAAGATTGCTGCACGCATCGTGGAACCAATCGCGCCGGTCTTCTGGGAACATACCGATTTCCACCATGGAGTCAAAGTTTTTCTCCACAAAATGGTTTCCCGGCTCCCAGCCATTCATGTCAGCCAGCACGATCAGCGTCACAGGTGCTTCACTCACCTTGGTCTGGCCCCATGCGTGCTTCTGCAGCCGCATCTTTTCCTCCTGCTCGCGCAGTATCACAAGGCTCCAGGGCTGCAGGTTAAAACTTGACGGAGCCAGCGCTGCGGTATCGATAATCTGCCGAAGCAGATCCCCGGAAACATCCCGGTCCGGATCGAAAAAATTCACCGCGCGCCGGTTTTCCACAACTTTCCTGAATTCCATTGCAATCTTCCTCCCGTGCAAGATGGGGCATTTTTAATTTATACGTCTACCTCATCTGCTGGCACGCCTTATCCCATTCCGGGCAAGCGTCCTTCATGGCCACCTCGTATTTGGCCATGCATTCGGAGCACTCCAGTTCCGCGTTGGGTACGTTGCCGAAGCGTTCCCGGATTTCCTCGGGGCTCAGGTGCATGACCGCACTGCAGCCGCACTGGGGGCATCTTGCCTGTATGCGATATTGTTCTGCCATAATGATCTCCTCCTTTGTTTGCCCTAAATTGAGCGATTCACATTTTTAAACTTTTTGTTTTCATACTATTTTATAGGTATGATTTTCAAATATCCGGTTGTCATTGTGTGTTCATGGCTTCTCGCATCAGCTTGTCCAGCGCGTCGGCATCACCCACCGCATCCCGGCAGGCCCGATTAAAGCACACATATGCCGCCGCACCCTGGTCAAAGCCCTTCATCCCGTCGGCGTGCGGCATGAATCCGGCCAGTTGTCGCCGGTCTGCCTCGTTTTCCACAACGATCGCCTGGACCGATTCCCGGGGATATCGCCGCACCCGGTGCAGCAGAGACATGGTGTCTTGTTCCCCCCTGTTGCCAACAATAACGACTTCCGCCGAGCCCAGCAAATCGCTTCCCAGGGCAATCAGCAGTTGCGGCGCCATTGCCGGATTCTTCCGGATCCGGGGTGCTGCCGCATCAAATGTGCGCCGGGCCGCATCATAGAACCGGTCCTGCCCGCTGACCCGATGCAGGCGAAGACAGTTCAGGGCGGCCACGGAACCGGCCGCGGGCGTTACCCCGTCGGTAAAATCCCGGGACCGGAAGAGCAGAAACCGATCCTGGTGCGCGGCGGTCATGAAAAACCCGCCGTGTTCCGGATCATAGAACCGATCCAGCATCCGGCCGCCCAGGTCAATGGCCTGTTTCAAATACCCCGGATCCAGACAGGCGTCATAGATATCAAGCAGGGCCTGAACCAGAAAAGCATAGTCGCCTGCCATTGCCAAAATGGCCCGCTGGCCTTCACGCCACCGGCGGTACAGATCTCCGTTTTCGGAAAACAGGTGCTGCCGGATAAATTCAATCCCTTTTTCGGCTTCCGCCAGATATGCCGAATCTTCCAGCACCCGGCCGGCCCGGGCCAGGGCTGAAATCATCAACGCGTTCCACTCGGTGAGAATTTTGTCATCAAGATGCGGCCGCGGACGCTGATTTCTGGCCTCAAGCAATTTTTCCCGGGCGGACTGCAGCGCGGATGCCGCTTCTTCTATGCTCTGCCCGAAGTAACGGGCAGTGTCTTCAATGCTGCGGGCTTCAAACAGGATATTTTTGCCCGCAAATTCGCCAAAGGGATCGGTTTCGGCATTGCCCTGCGCCTTGACGCCGTAATGGTAAGCGATCATCTCCGCAGCAGGGGCATCCAGTACGCGCTCGAGCTCGGTCTTGCGCCATACGTAGTACGCGCCTTCTGCCTTGCTTTGGCCTTGTCCTGCATCTTCGCGGCCGGCCAGATCCAGCACCCGGCTGTCTGCATCCTCGGCCGAATAGAATCCGCCCCGGGGATGAGTCATGTCCCTTCGCACATATTCCAGGCATTGCCTGGCAGTGCGCGCAAAAGTTTCTTCCCCGGTAATCTCAAAGGCCTCCAGGTAGACCTCGATCAACTGGGCATTATCATAAAGCATTTTTTCGAAATGGGGCACGTGCCAGTTGTCATCCGTGGAATAACGGTGAAAGCCGCCGCCGATATGATCGAAAATACCGCCTTTGGCCATCTCCCGCAGGGTGTGCATGGCCATGTCCAGAGCTTTGCGCCCTTTTTCCGTTTGTCCCGATCGAAATCCGCTGTATCGGAAATAAAAAAGCAGAAACCGCAGTACCGGCGGCATGGGAAACTTCGGCGCCTTGCCGATTCCGCCGCGTACCGGGTCATAACTGCCGGAAAACGCATCCAGCGCCTTTTCCAGCGTGGTTTCATCCAGGCCCGGAGAACTGGTGCCGGCCTGCGCATCATGAAGGTGCTGCTTGAGCACCGCGGTGACGTTGCCCGCGGAATCCAGGAGTTTTTGCCGTTCTTCCGGGTTCTGCCATGCGCGGCCAATCGCACGGACCACCTCGGTCCACGAAGGCATGCCCCCGCGCTGTCTGGGCGGAAAATAGGTCCCCCCGTAAAAGGGTTTGCCATCCGGAGTCAAAAACACGTTCAGGGGCCATCCGGCCGATCCGGTCAATGCGGAAACCGCGGTGATGTAAATCTGATCCAAATCCGGGCGTTCCTCCCGGTCAATTTTGACATTGACCAGGTTTTCGTTCATGACCCGGGCGGTTTCCGGGTCTGAAAACGACTCTTCAGCCATGACATGACACCAATGGCATGTGGCGTAGCCGATGGAAACCAGCATCGGCTTGTCCTCTTTTGCAGCCTCGTCAAAGGCCGCCTCCCCCCATGCAAACCAGTCCACGGGATTGTCGGCGTGCTGGCGCAGATAGGGGCTTTTTTCGTGAATCAGCCGGTTGGATCCGGCCGTTTCTGTCGTGTTCATATGCCCCCCGGAATCATTGTTGTTATCTTATTCGAATATAATGGCTTTCATGTTGTCTGCCACCGGAAATCCGCCCCAGACATGTATCATGTATCCTGATACGCAATTGTTTCAAATTTTAAAATAATGAAACAATTCCTGCAGGCTTAGGCCGCCTTGAGCTGTTGCTCCAGCCACTGCCGCACTTCCCCTTCCAGTCTGTATACGCCCTTGTTGTGCGCGGTTTCTTCCCGGAAGCGGGCGGCAAGCCACTCGGGCATGCGGATCAGTGCCAGTTCCTCGGCTTGCTCGGAGTTGCGCCGGATCAAATAGATCACCGGCTGCCCCTCCCAGGCATAAACCATGAAATAGCAGGCAACATCGGATTTCGACCGGATCACGTAATTGGAATGCGCCCAGTTGTTCCCCCATTCCAGGTAAAGCCGCACGGCTTCCTCGGGCGTCATCTCCCAGTCAATCTGATTGAGAATTTCCGGTCTTGTTTTTAATTGTTCCAGATCCATTGGCATGGCGGGCCTCCCTTATTTTTTGCACGTAATGCGGATTCTTTTTTCTGCTTCTGGTTTCTGATTCTTTATCTGCACAAATTATGCCTTAAAAAATATTCCCAGGCCCCCGGTTTTTCCTGCAGACCGCCGGAGGCGGCACCGGATGATGATTTTTTTGCCGGAATTTGCCGGCATGTTTCTTGAAAGGTAATTTTTAATCGTTATTATTCGGAAGCAAGATGTTCCAACGCGTCGGACGAACCGTCGCCAAAACTTGGAAAACGCCAAACTGACCGATACGGAGGCCGTATGGAAAAGAAAAAAGCTACAGAAAAAAAGCTGCCGGAGATCAAGGAGATCACCACTTGCGAATCAACCGGCCAAATGCTGAAAAAGGCCAGGGATGAGGGGGTGGAGCTTTGCTTTGACCGGGCCGCCAACATGAAGGCTTGCCCCATCGGGGAGAACTCCGCATGCTGCAAGCACTGCTCAATGGGGCCCTGCAGGTTAAATGCCAAGGACCCCTACGGCAAAGTGGGCGTATGCGGCGCCACCATCGACACCATCCAGGCCAGGAACTTCGGCAGGATGATCGCTGCCGGGGGTGCGGCGCACACGGATCACGGCATGGCCATGCTTGATTTGTTCCGGGAGGTGGTAAACGGAAACATCAAGGAATACACGATAAAAGACCCGATCAAGCTTGTGGACGTTGCAGCATCCATCGGGATTGAAACTGCAGAAAAAACCACCGAAGAAGTAGCAAAGGCCCTTTACGAGGAACTCGAAAGGACCTATACCCAGGTGGAAGGCGAGATCCCGTTTGCCCAGCGCGTCCCGCCGAAAACCCTGGAGACCTGGAGGAAACTCGGAATTGTGCCGCGGGGCGCCATGCGCGAAATCATGGAGATGATGCACCGAACGCACATGGGCGTTGACCAGGAGTATAACAACATCATGAAACAGGGCAGCCGAACCGCGCTGTCAGACGGCTGGGGCGGCTCCATGGTTGCCACGGAAATTTCCGACATCCTGTTCGGCACCCCGGTTCCCGTGGCTGCCGAGGTCAACATGGGCGTACTCAAGGAAAACCAGGTCAACATCATCATCCATGGTCACGAGCCCAACCTGTTTGAATCCATGATGCAGTCGGTCAACTCCCCGACCCTGATCCAGGCGGCCAAGGACGCGGGCGCCGAGGGAATCAATCTGGTGGGCATGTGCTGCTCCGGGGCGGAGATGCTTTCCCGGCACGGCATTCCCCATGCCGGAAATTTCACCTCCACAGAGGCGATCATGGTCACCGGCGCAGTAGACGCCATGGCAGTGGACGTGCAGTGCATCCAGCAGGCCCTGTCCAAAGTGGCAGAGTGTTACGGGACGTACCTGTTTACCACCAATCCGCGGTGCCACATTGAAGGCGCGGATCATCTGGAGTTCCACGAGCACAAACCAAGCGAATGTACGGACGAAGTTGTCATCAAGGCGATTTCGCGCTTTAAGTCGCGCAAGTACCCGGTGCAGATTCCCAATATTCGCAACACCGGAATCCACGGGTTTTCTTATGAATATATCAACTACATGCTGGGCGGCACCTTCCGGGGCAGCTACACCCCGCTCAACGACAACATCATCAACGGCCGTATCCGCGGCGTTGCCGGAGTCGTTGGATGCACCAACCCGCGTGTCAAGCAGGACTGGGTACACGTGGAACTGGTCAAGGAACTGATCAAAAACGATGTGCTGGTGCTGCAGACCGGGTGTTCGCAGATCGCCCTGGCCAAGGCGGGGCTGTGTTCTCCTGAGGCTGCGTACCTGGCCGGCCCGGGATTGAGCGAAGTATGCGATGCCGTGGGCATGCCCCCGGTGCTCGGAATGGGTTCCTGCGTGGACAACAGCCGGATCCTGATTGCGGCCAGCGAAATGGTGAAGGTGGGCGGTCTGGGAGAAAGCATTGCCGAACTTCCCGTGGCCGGCGCTGCACCGGAATGGATGAGCGAAAAAGCCATCTCCATCGGCCATTATTTCGTGGCATCCGGGGTTTACACCATATTCGGGGTCACCTTCCCGATTGTCGAAAACACCCATTTCCACAACCTGCTTTTCCAGGGACTTGAAAAGCAGGGGCTGGGCAAGTGGGCATTCGATCCGGATCCCCATGAAATGGCACAAAAAATGATCGCCCATATCGACTCCAAGCGCAAGGCACTGGGTATCGACAAGTCCCGGGAGCGCAAGCTGGTGGACATGGCCGAGCGAAGGGAAATGGCATAAACCGCAAACAGAAGTTCTATTTGAATCCGCACGGATTCTGTTGTAAAAAGGGGGGATCGATCCATGGGTCCCCCCTTTGCCTTTGCCAGACCGGGGGGAAGAGGCGCAATCCAATTTTTTACGGCAACCGAAAAATCCGAAATCCGAATAACGAAATTCGAAACAAATTCGAAT
>JBKHJS010000073.1:0-10588 GCA_046537995.1 Desulfobacterales bacterium | reverse complement strand
TAATTCGCCCGCATGGCGCCGCCGATTGTCAGCGGGCCCAGGTCAATGCCTGCTGCGGCGCTCATGGGGAACCCTAACAGGAACACCAATAACCCGGTTAATAACAACTTCTTTTTTATGCCGCACCCCTTTCATTCATTCTTTAAATTTTCGGTTCATACAGAAACATACAAAATTCATGAAACCTGGCAAGGTTCAGTTTATGCTTCTGCAGAATTTTCACCTGCGGCACGGTAAATTTTAAGAGGTACAAAAGGCCTCGGTGCTGTCAATAGCGAAATTCAACACTTGGCTAGTTGTTTTCTTCCGCAGCATCTGGCAGCCAGCGTTTAACCTTGTCCGGGTGTTGTTGTACCCATTTTAGCGCGCTTTTATAAGGAGCATCGCTTTTCTGTATCATGTCCATCACCTGGTTGAGATCCCGGGCTTCCCAGTGAAAATTGTCAAGAAACCGGTAAAGATCCGGCTTGTCTTTTCGAAGGCCGGTTCTGACAACGGTGTGGATATATTCCGCTCCGCCGTAGACATTTTCCGGGTCCTTGAGGTACTTGAGATCCCATCGTGCATGCTTCCAGTGCGGCGTCCAGCCGGTGACCACCACCCATTTCCTGTTTTTGATCTTATCGGCCAGCACGTCGGTCATTATCGCCCCGCTTCCGCCTACGAGTTCCATGTCCGCCATGTCGTAGGTCTCCATGGCCGCCTCGGTCAGGGACATGATGCCGGCGCCTGGATCAATGCCGGTGATACGGCCGCCAAATTTTTCAGCATGGGCGTCAAGCTCGGCAATGGAGTCCACGGATACGTAATCCGGGACCACGAGACCGACCTTTGTACCTTCCAGGTTGGGCCCGAGATCGATGACATTGTCCTCGACCTTGGCATAATAGTGCTGGTGGAGGCTGGGCAACCAGGCGCAGACAAATCCGTCCACGTTTCCGCTGGCCGTGGCCTGCCACAGGGCCGCTGCGCCGACCGGCGTCAATTGGCAGTCATAGCCCATTTTTTCCTCGAGCACGGCCTTGACCACATGGGATGCGGCGGTGGCGCATGACCATTCCGCATGGGCGATTTTGCAGGTTTTCTTGTCTGCGGCAGCAGGGCCGGCGGTAAAAAACAGGACTGCCAGTGACAGTGCGAGAATCCAGCAGGGCAATTTTGCGTGTTTCATGGTCGCGTTTCCGTTTTTCAGCGGCACTCTCGTTTAGATGCGGTTTTTTTCCAAATGTTGCGGATTTCTCAAATAAACCCTTCGGGCCATCCCGAAGGGTTTATTTGAGAAATCCGGTCATGCCTGAAGCGCTTTTTTTAAAAGCGCTTCAGGCATGCATTTTTTCAAAAAGCAACGCGCTGCAGATTACTTGGCAGCCGCCTTGGCGTCCTCAAGCCAGGCGTCCCATTTGTCCTGGTTGGCCTCGATCCACTCGTCCACGTGCCGCTCGATGTCTTCCTGCTTGTCCTCGCCGTCATACATCTTGGTGTTCTGCTCTGTAATATCGGAAAACGGCACAGAGATCTCGGAGAACATGGTTTTGACCGCGGGATTGTCTTCCAGAAAATCGTTGTTGGCAACCACGCGGATATCATTTGCCACATAACCCATCTTGCAGGGGTCGGTTACTGTACCGGTCAGCCCTTCGGCCACCATGTATTCTTCAAATTCCTTTTGATCTTCTTTGGGAATGATTTCGGGCACATTGATCCACATCACGTCCTCGCCCGGTACGAGCTTGTTGACGGTCCAGTTCGGTGTCCAGGTATAGAACAGAATGGGTTTGCCGTCATCGTAACGGGCCACGGCATCTGCCATTCCGGAGCTGTATCCGGCCTTGATCAGGTTGATGTGATCATGCAGGTCATAAACATCCATATGATGGGCGATCTTTTTTTCGCAGCCCCAGCCCGGCGGGCATGCCACCATGTCGGCCTTGCCGTCGCCGTTGGAGTCAAATGCTTCCTTGACCTCTTCGCGCTTGAAATCCTCCAGGCTTTCGATGTCGTATTTTTCAACATGCTCCTTGGACACCAGGTACCCCTGCACCGCGCCTTTTTCGACCACGGTGCCGGCCATGGTGATGTCCTCTTCCCAGTTGTCGGGCAGAAATTCCCCGTGCAGCGGAAACCAGCCGTTGGCCCAGAAATCCAGGTCACCTGCGGACAAAGACCTGTAGAAAATGGGGGCGGCAAGTTTCTTGGCGTCCTTTACTTCATAGCCGAGATCCTCGCATGCCCTGGAATAAAGTGCTTCCAGGAAAAACCCGGACTGCCATGTGGCGGCAGCCGGCTGAATGGTTTTGCCCTTGCCGGGCAGATCCTCGGCAAACGAGCTGCCGGGAAATGCCATCAGGCATGCGGACAGAAGAACAACTGCGAGTCCGGCTTTTTTCAGTAAATGTTTCATGGGAATCCTCCTCTTTTTTTAGGTTGTTTCAGGTTTCAACATATTTTAAGACAGCCATGCTAAGTTATTCCTGTGGCTTGCCGGAACCCAGGGCCTGGGTGATCCGGTCAAGCACCATGGCCATCAGGACAATGCCCAGTCCGCCGATGCCGGCCAGTCCGACCTGGAGGCTGTTTAAGCCTTCAAACACCGGCACGCCGAGGCCGCCGGCACCGATCAGGGAGGCGATCACAACCATGGAAAGCGAGAGCATGATCGTCTGGTTCAGCCCTGCCATAATGGTTGTAAGCGCCAGGGGGATCTGGACCTTCCAGAGCACCTGCCGCTGGGTGGCGCCGAAAGAATAGGTCGCCTCGATGAGTTCCGGGTGCACCTGCCGGATGCCCAGGTTGGTCAGCCGGATAATGGGCGGCATGGAGAAAATGATTGTTGCAATGACGCCGGCCACCGTGCCGATGGAAAACAGCATCACCACCGGAACAAGGTAGACGAATGCGGGGGTGGTCTGCATGGCGTCGAGCACGGGTCTTAATACGGACTCAAACCGGTCGCTGCGCGAGGATACGATCCCCAGGGGCACGCCGATCAATACGTCCACAAACACCGCGGAAATCACCATGGCCAGGGTGGTCATGGTTGCATCCCACAGCCCGGTAAACCCGATAAAAGCCATGGCAACAAAGCTGAAGACCCCGACCTTCCAGCTGGCGGCCTTCCAGCCGGCAACCAGAAAGATCACCAGAATGATTTCCGGCGGCAGCCAAAGAAGCAGATCGTTAACGCCGTTTAACATCCATTCAATGGGCATTTTGATGGCTTGGAAAAACGGCCTGTAGTTGCCCACGAGCCAGTCCACAGCCAGTGCGATCCAGTCGTCCAGGGGAATGGTGTATTTGAATATATCAAAAAACATTATGCCTCCTTGGCGGCGGTTTCAGCCTCGGTTTCAGCTTCGGCCTCAGTCTCGGCTTCGGCCTCAGCGTCAGCTTCGCGGGTTAGGGTTTTCAAAAACAGGTTTTTGGAGATGGTGCCGAAAAATTTATTGTTTTCATCGACAATCGGAACCGGGCATTCATAGGAGGTCAGTTTCGGCAGAATGTCCTGGAGCGTGGAATCCTTGTTGACCGGCTCGATGCCTTCGAGAAAAGCGGGGCGGATGTCCTCGGAGTCGGTGGATTCATCTTCAATCGCTGCAGTTACGCTGCTAAATGATACCACCCCGACATATGTGCGATCCCTGCGCAAGATATATGCATGTTCGCGGTCATATTCATTGAGCCGCTGCCTGACCGCCCGGAGGCCGGCCTTGTGCATGGGGAAGGTGACCTGGGTGCTGGTGGCGATATCGCCTGCGGTGTAAACGTTTGTGGGGTCCACGCCCCGGAAAAAGGCCTTGACATACTCATCTGCCGGGTTTCTCAGGATCTCCTCGGGCGCGCCGATCTGGACGATCCGGCCGCTTTCCATCATTGCGATGCGGTCGCCGATGCGCATGGCCTCGTCCAGGTCGTGGGAGATAAAGACCACCGTTCTTTCGCTGCCTTCCTGGAGCTTGAGCAGTTCATCCTGCATTTCCGTGCGGATCAGGGGGTCAAGGGCGGAAAACGCCTCGTCCATGAGCATGATATCCGGATTCACGGCAAGCCCCCTGGCAAGCCCCACCCGCTGTTTCATGCCGCCGGACAGGGCGTCGGGATAGCTGTTTGCCACATGTTCAAGGCCGACCTGCTTTAAGGCGTCCATGGCCCGCTCCTGGCGTTTGCTTTCGTCAACCCCCATGATCTCAAGTCCGAATGCTGCGTTTTGCATCACCGTCAAATGGGGCATCAGGGCAAAGGACTGGAATACCATGGACATGTACTTTCTGCGCATGTCCACGAGTTCCCTGGTATCCATCTGCGTAATGTCCTGTCCCTCCACAAGGATTTTGCCGGATGTCGGTTCAATAAGCCGGTTGAGCAGACGGACCAGGGTGGATTTGCCTGAACCCGACAACCCCATGATCACGAAAACTTCTCCAGCGTAAACCGAGAAGCTGGCGTTTTCAACCCCGATGGTCAGGCCGGTCTCTTTGTATATCTCATCTTTTTTCTTGCCCTGCTCGATTAATTTAAAGGCCGGTTCGGGGTCGCCGCCGAAAATCTTATAGGCATTCTCCACTTGAAGTCTTACATGGCCGTTGCCGTTTGTTGCGTTGTCTGCCATAATTTATATTCCTTGTCTGAGTTATGGTCTTGATTGCGCCTTATACCGCCTCAATGTTCAAAGAACAACACATGTAGGGTTTGCTGGCTGATGAACCGGAGGCAAACTTCATGTTTTAATGTTTTAAAAAATATTGGCATTCCCCTGAAAGTCAAATAAAATGCAATCCGGTAAAGAAAAATAACCTTTTGAATTGTCCGGGGTATCAATGCCGGATGAATGTATGGGATTAAATATTTTTATTATACTCTGGCGGATTTGTCAATGCGGGTGTGCTTTAAAATATGCAACCGGCCGGGGGCGATGTACTAAAAATGATTGATATTATAGGAATTATTTAATATTGTAAAACCACGGCGCTTTGCAGAAACAAGCGCAGGCTGCACGCCGGGAGGGGAAAATCGATTCGCGCGCGAGGTGGTATGATATCTTTTTTGCCGACGTTTATCCGCGGGGCTGTGACGTTTGTTTTCTACCTTGTCTTTACCATCGGCCTGAGCCTTTTTTTCTTTGCAGTGGCGATTGTCAAGTTTGTTGTTCCCGGCTCCGCGGTGCGGCGGGTGACCAGCCGCGTTTTGGACTGGATTGCCAGTGACCTGTGGGTGGGGTGCGCCATGTGGACCCATGGGTTCACCGGGCGGATCCAATGGGATGTCCAGGGGGATAAGGATTTCAGAATTGACCGCTGGTGCCTGATCGTGTCCAACCATCAGAGCTGGGTCGATATTCTGGTGATTGTCCATGTGCTTGCCGGAAAGGTACCGCCCTACAAGTTTTTTATCAAAAAGGAACTGCTCTGGGTTCCGTTTTTCGGGCAGTGCCTGTGGGCCCTGGATTTTCCGGTAATGAAACGGTATTCAAAGGCGTTTCTGGAAAAGTACCCGCATTTAAAGGGCAGGGACCTGGAAACCGCGCGCCGGTCATGCGAAAAATTCAAAAATACTCCGGTTTCTATTATGAATTTTATCGAGGGAACCCGTTTTACCCGTGAAAAGCATGCCGGCCAGCAGTCTCCTTTTACGCATCTGCTCAGGCCCCGGGCGGGCGGACTTGCCATGGCCGTCTACGCAATGGCCGACCGGATCGAACCCCTGGTGGACATTACCATCGCCTATCCCGAGGGGGTGCCGGGGCTGTGGGACTTTTTCTGCGGCCGTACCCGCCGGGTGAAAGTGCATATGCGTCTTTTGGAGGTTCCCCCGGAGCTCCGGGGGGTCAATTATTTTACGGATACCGACAATCGACAACGCTTTAATGAATGGCTCCATCAATTGTGGACGGAAAAGGACAGCACCATGGAGGGGATGTTGGCAGAATGAGGCCGTGACCGAAGGTTTTTGCGCCGGGCCTCCCCCGAACACGCGGCTGCTCAGAAATGTCCGCCACAGCCGCAGTCGCATCCGCTGCAGGCTGCAATTTCAGCCATCGCCCGCACAACTGCCCGCGGGTCAGCCGGATCCACGGAGACGATTTTCAGGTTCAGATAAAACGGGTCAAGCGGGATTTTCAGTTTCATGGGAAACGGGAATATGTGTCCGAAAAATTCCGGGATATAGGACCTGCTCACTTCAATACTTCTGCAATCCCCGGCAGCCCTGCCTTCGATCTGGCGTTCCAGGGGAGTGAGCCCCGCCTTGCCGAGTCCGAAAATAAACTCAACCGGCGCGGGTTCCATCAGTTCCGTGCCCGAAGGTCTTTTGCCGGCTGAAACTTCCAGGCTCACCTTTTTAAGCGGTTCGATGGGCTGAATCTCGTGTTTCATGGTCCTTCCTTTTTTATTGAGGGGCTTTTTTCAAGCTTGATGGCATCGTAAAAAGCTGTTTAGCCCGCCGCCGCGGTATTTTTGAAGAAGGGAAATCCGTAACCGCCTTGGCTGATCGGCGGCGCGAAAAAGGCGTTAATTTTATTTTTTTAAACCTCAGCATCACTTGGTTTCAACTATAGCACACGGAAAAACCAGGTATCAATCCTTGCCGTATGCGGGTGTATCAAAATAATCACTGTCTCAGGTGAGACAGCCGGGGGCTGCCGCCCCGCGGAAAGGTGGGCAGCCTTATCAAGCAGCCGTATGAGGCGCCGCGGTCAGCCGGCGCCCGGTTCTGGCACGATACTTGTAAAGGCCCATGAATGCGTTTGATAATCGCTGCACAGCGATTATGTTCTTTTTTAAACTGTTTGTAACCCCAAATACAAGGAGGATGCAATGGGAAAAACCACGCAGCATTTAAAGGATGCATTTGCCGGCGAATCGCAGGCCAACCGGAAATACCTGGCCTATGCAAAGCAGGCGGACAAGGAAGGCTTTGCTGCCGCGGCAAAACTGTTTCGCGCGGCCGCAGCGGCTGAAACAGTTCATGCCCATACCCATCTCCGGGCCATGGGCGGGATCGGCTCAACCGCGGAAAACCTCAAGGATGCGGTTGCCGGGGAGACCCACGAGTTTAAGTCCATGTACCCGGAGATGATCGAAGACGCCCGAAAGGAAGGCGAGGAAAAAGCCGAACAGGGCTTTATGTACGCAAACGAGGTGGAAAAGGTCCATGCCGACCTTTACCAGAAGGTGCTCGACGCGCTCGATAACCCCGAAGCCGTGGATTGCTATTACGTCTGTTCCGTATGCGGATATACCGTGGCAGACCAGGCCCCGGATACCTGTCCGGTTTGCGGATCCAAGGCTAAAGCCTTCGAGCGGGTGGACTGATCGGCATTTGCCGGGATCAGCGGGGAACCTCCCCGATTGCCGTAACAGCAGGAAGGAAAAGCCATGCCGCCATATCCGGTCCACGGCGGATGTCCGCTCCTCGCTGATCCGGGCTTCAAGCCGGAAATGCCGGTTCGGCGCGAAAAAGGGACGAACTGTTTTCAGGCGTCCTGGTGCGAGGCCGAAGTATGGTTGCTCCGGGATACGATATCACCGAGGGTCAACTGCTCCAGGCTCCGGGCGGCTTCTGCCTGCTGTGTGTCGATGATATTTTGAAGTTGCGTGTTTTTTGCATGCTCCGGGATTTGCCAGGTGGTTTGTCCATGGTCGCGGATGGCGTGAAATATATCGGCCGCGGAGATGCGGAAAAGATCCATTGCGGGCTGGTAAATCCGGGCTGTGCTGTCGACTTCCCGGAGCAGGCCGTTTTGGCATAAAATTTCGGAGATTTTCTCCACCATCCGGGAAGGTATGGACAAGTGCAGCGCGATTTGCTCAGCAGTCGACGCTGCCTTGCCGAGGTAAAACCGGCGCGCGATTTCGTGCATGATATAAAGCCCCATGATCTGCTGCTGGCCGAAACTGGCGCCCGCACCCGTAAACTCCTGTTGATAGGCCCGGATCTGCTGGATGGCATTGGAAATCTGGGCCCCCACCAGCACGATAACCCAGCTGATATAGATCCAGATGATAAAAATCGGCAGTGCGGCAAAGGTTCCGTAGATTGTATTGTATCTTGCCATGCCGATGTTGAACCCCGTATATACGTGAAAGGCCAGCTCCCACACGGTGCCGCAGATCACCCCCGCGATCAGGGCGGGAATGAAGCGCACCCGGGTGTTTGGCATCATGATGTACATGGCGGTAAAGGCGATCCACAGGCCCAGGTGCGGGATCACCGTGTTAAACAGAAAAAAGAAATCCCGGAAGACGGTGTACTCCGAGAGGTTCTGAACCACGGTATACGAAGACATTGAGGTGATCATGGCCGTGGAGAGCACAATGAGCAGGGGACCCAGCAGCAGCACGCTGATGTAGTCCGAAATTTTGCGCACCAGGGGACGGCTCCGGCTCACCCCCCAGATATCGTTGAAGGCGCGCTCGACGTTGGATAGCATCATAATGACCGCGTAGATGAGAACCGCCGTGCCAAGTGC
The DNA here is from genome assembly GCA_046537995.1 of Desulfobacterales bacterium. GTDB lineage: Bacteria > Desulfobacterota > Desulfobacteria > Desulfobacterales > Desulfosalsimonadaceae > Desulfosalsimonas. Next base: position 2,124 of record JBKHJS010000073.1, on the reverse strand, counting down.
GCCCAGGGCCTTGAAGTCGGTATTGGATATGTACTCCAGAATTTTGCTGGTCAGTTGTTCCTGTTCGGCGGTCAGGTAGTTGACAAGCATATGCTCGATCTGGGTTTGAAATCCCAGGCCTTTTAACATGGAAAAGCCGATGGCCAGCAGCGGCACAACCGCCAGCAGGGTGCTGTAGGAAAGCGCCGAGGACCGCAGCAGGATGGTTTCGTTGCGGAAGCTGTTGACCGTAATCAGGATCACCCGCAGGACATGCAGCAGCACCTGGCGCATACGGCCCGCATCCGGCGGATCATGCCACACCTCGTGGCGGAAAAACTGCCCGATCCGGTCTGCCCGCTTTTTAATTTCGCTATTCATCGGTTTTCAGCATCTGTTCAAAAAAGTCTTCGCCCTTATCATCAATAATGATAAAAGCGGGAAAATCCCTGACCCGGATCCGGTATACCGCCTCCATGCCCAGTTCGGCAAAATCGATCACCGCCACGTCGGTGATGCATTCCTTGCCCAGCCGGGCGGCCGGCCCGCCGATGGAGCCCAGGTAAAAACCGCCGTGGGCTTTGCACGCCTGCCTGACCCGGGCCGAGCGGTTGCCCTTGGCAAGGGTTACAAGGGATCCGCCGTGTTTCTGGAACACGGGCACGTACGGGTCCATGCGCGCGGCCGTGGTGGGGCCGAAAGAACCCGAGGCATACCCCTGCGGGGTTTTGGCCGGACCGGCGTAATAAATGATGTTATCCTTCATGTATCCCGGCAGATCCCCGGTTTTTTCCAGTTGTTCATAAATGCGCGCATGGGCGATATCCCTTGCCACAATAATGTCTCCTGAAAGCAGCAGCCGGGTGGTAACGGGATACCGGCTCAATTCGTCCCGGATTTCATTCATGGGCCGGTTTAAGTCGATATGCACGGCCGGGGTTTCGATTTCCGGGGTGTCCGGGAGAAAACGGACCGGGTTTGTGTCAAGCTGTTCCAAAAAAACCCCGTCTTTGGTGATTTTTCCCTTGATATTGCGGTCCGCGCTGCAGGAAACCCCGATGCCCACCGGACATGAAGCCCCGTGCCTGGGCATGCGCACGACCCGGACATCCAGGCAGAAGTATTTCCCGCCGAACTGGGCGCCGATGCCCAGGTCCCGGGAAATGGCAAGCAGCCTGGATTCAAGGTCCGGGTCCCGGAAGGCGTGCCCGTATTCATTGCCCTGCTGTGGCAGCGTGTCCAGGTATCCCGCGCTGGCAAGCTTGACCGTCTTGAGGTTGGCTTCCGCCGAAGTGCCGCCGATGACAATGGCCAGGTGATATGGCGGGCAGGCGGCGGTGCCCAGGGATTTCATCTTGTTTGTCAGAAACGGGATCAGGGCCTTTTCATTTAAAAGCGCCTTGGATTGCTGGTACAGGAAGGTTTTGTTGGCAGATCCGCCGCCCTTGGCCACGAACAGGAACTCGTAGGCCCCGCCTTCGGTGGCGTAAAGCTCGATCTGGGCCGGCAGGTTGCACCCGGTGTTTTTTTCCGTGTACATGTCCAGCGGGGCCTGCTGGGAGTATCTGAGATTGTTTTGCGCATAGGCGTCAAACACCCCTTTGGACAGGGCTTTTTCATCTCCGCCCCCGGTCCATACCTGCTGTCCCTTTTTGCCGATGATTACGGCGGTGCCCGTATCCTGGCACATGGGAAAGACGAATTCAGACGAGGTCACCGCGTTTTTGAGCATCTCCAGGGCAACGAAGCGGTCGTTTTCCGAGCTGTCCGGGTCATTGAGGATTTCAGCGAGCTGCTGCAGGTGCGATGTCCGGTACAGGTGTGCCACATCCGTAAACGCGGCCCGGGCAAGCTCGGTTAAAGCCTCGGGCGCCACTTTGAGCACGGGCTGGTCTTCGAACTGCGAGACCGATACGTGTGCATCCGTGATGCGGCGGTACTGCGTGTTGTCGTCTGAAACGGGAAACATGGGCTGGTAGCAAAATTCCACTGCAGCAGACTCCTTTTAAGTAACTTCGTTCAAGGGCCAAGGGCCAAGGTTCAAGGTTTAAAAAAATAAAATCAACTTTTTGCGCTTTAACGAAATTGCTCTTTGTTGCCCTGACGGCGGTGCGGAAAAGCGGGTTTCCGAGCGGAATTTGAGGC
>JBKHJS010000072.1:0-10611 GCA_046537995.1 Desulfobacterales bacterium | reverse complement strand
TGCAGTGATAGCGGCGCATGCCGGTCTGCGGGCAGCCGGTCGATGAACTCCCTGTAGTTTTTGCGGTTATACTTATGCGCACTGGAAACCGAGCCGACAATGCCTCCGCCGTAGAATCCCAGCCCGATAAGCCCCGTAATACCGCCCAAGGCGTGCAGGTCCGCGTCAAAGCTCTCCCAGGACGCTGCAGCAAGTCCTGCAGTCACGAAAAACGCTGTCAGGGCCTCCCGGTACCGGCCTGTGTAAAGATATCCGCCCCCGGGCACGATAGAAAGCGCGCCTGCCAGAAACGGGCTCCGGGTCGAAATTTCGTCCTGCCGATCCAGGTGGGCAAGGATTTTCTCCACCTGAAAATCCGGGCGGTTCTCCGGGCTGATGGATTCAAACGCCGCCTGGGCCCCGGCGATGTCTTGCGAATCGAGCCGGATCTGGCCAACCCGGTAATATGCCCGGTCCCGGATGTAAGGATCCTTTGCTTCAGAGCGGATCCGGTCCAATGTGTACAGGGCATCTCTGGTGTTGTCGAGCTTTACATGACATCGGGTGATCATGAACATGGCCTCAGTGGCCGGTTCAGTACCGCCGAACCGGGTGGTTACTTTTTCAAACGCGTCAATGGCCCTGGCATAGCGCTTCATTTGAAAATAGGCCGCACCCGCCTGGTACGCCGCCTCGGGTGCGCGCCGATGATCCGGGAAAAAATGAACAAACCGTTTAAACTCACTTGCCGCAGTCTGGTAATCACCGTTGTCAAAATTTTCCATGGCAAACTCAAAAACCGCCCCGGCAGACAAATGCATCCGGCCGGCTTCGGCTTTCTGCAGTGCCATCCCGGAAAACAGGCACGTACATATCAGCGCCATTGTTGCTGCCATCATCGGCCATGCAGGCCCGGTTCCCGCCGGGCATGGCGCAGCAGATGCTGTCTTAAGCCTGGGTAACACGAAGCACTTCCTCAATTGTAGTCACCCCTTTTAACACCTTGGCAATGCCGTCCTGGTAAAGCGTGGTCATCCCGAACCGGACTGCCTCGTTTTTGATGCGGTGCGAGTCATAAGTTTTCAGGACCAGATTCTGCAGGTTCGAGTTTAACTCCAGAATCTCATATATGCCCACGCGCCCCCGGTATCCGCTGTGAAAACACTTGCTGCACCCGGTGGCCCGGTATATGACCGATTGCCTGGCTGTTTCCGGATCAAGGCCCAGGCGCTCCAATGTGACAGCATCCGGAGTGTAGGGCTCCCGGCATTCATTGCAAAGCACGCGGACCAGTCGCTGGGCAATAACGGCAATAACCGACGAGGAAATCAGAAACGGTTCAATTCCCAGGTCCACCAGCCGGGTAATGGCGCTGGCCGAGTCATTGGTATGCAGGGTGGAAAAAACCAGGTGACCGGTAAGGGCCGACTGCACACCGATTTCCGCTGTCTCAAGATCCCGCATTTCCCCGATCAGGATCACGTCCGGGTCCTGCCTGACAATGGAACGCAGGCCTCTTGCAAATGTGAGCTCGATTTTGGGATTCACCTGGATCTGGTTGACGCCCTTTAGCTGGTATTCCACCGGATCCTCGATGGTAATAATGTTGACATCCGGGGAATTGATGCTCGATAGAATTGCATACAGCGTGGTGGTCTTGCCACTTCCCGTCGGCCCGGTCACCAGGATAATGCCGTGGGAATAACTGATGAGCTGCTTGATCTGATCGAGTTTTTCCGGGACCAGGCCGAGCTCGGAGAGCTGGAACAGAGATCCGGACTTGTTTAAAAGCCGCATCACCACCCTTTCCCCGTACTGGATGGGAATGCTGGAAACCCGGATATCAATGTTCTGATTGCCGATTTTCACCTCAAACCGGCCGTCCTGGGGAAGGCGCTTTTCCGCGATATTCATCCTGGCCATCACCTTGATCCGCGATACCAGGGAAGGCTGCATCCACTTGGGCGGGGTGAGCATGTCATAAAGGATGCCGTCGACCCGGTAGCGGATCTTGAAGCTGTACTGTTCGGGCTCGATGTGGATGTCGCTGGCCCCGATCTTGACCGACTGGGAGATGACGTGGTTGACCAGCTTGATGATCGGGGCATCACTGGTATCATCCAGCAGATCAGCGGTTTCCTCGATCTCGCTGATAATATTGCCGCCGTTATCCTCCATGTCCGCCACCAGTTGCTCCGCCGTATCCCGGCTGCTGTCATAGGCCAGGTTAATCAGGGAATAAATCGCATCCCGGGTGGAGACCACAAGCTCAAAATCTTGAATGTTCAGGATTCGAACCAAGTCATCGAGCTGCTGGAAAGCGGAGGGATCGTTGACCGCGATCACGATTCTGCCATCGCCGCCCTCACCGCTTTCGCCGCCGGCCTGGCGGACCGGCACCATGGCATATTTTTTGAGAAACTGGATCGGCACCTTTCTGGCAAACTCCGTATCCAGGTTTTCCAGGGGCAGCTTCGGCCAGAACGGCAGGTCATAAAGGCTGGCATATGCCTTCATTAGCTGGTCTTCAGAGATGATCTTTTTTTTCAGCAGGATTTCGGAAATGGGGATGTTCTGCTCGGCCCGCATGCGCCGCGCCTCGGCCAGTTCCTCTTCATCCACGCCAAAATCCCTGCTTAAAATGTCTGAGAGCCGTTGCTTCATTTTTCAGATTCATCACCGTCTTTGTCTTCAGGCTGCCCGTAGAGCTTGATGGAATCTCCGGGAATGGGCGCCATTTCGTCTTTTTTGTCTTCATAGAACTGTGCGGCCTCCCCGGGCTCTGCCATAACCCGAGGCGTGAGAAAAACAAACAGATTGGTCTGATCGTCGGCCTTTGCCATGGACTTAAACAGCCAGCCCAGCCCGGGAATGCTCCCCAGGCAGGGCATCCGGTATTCCGTTTTTGACAGGCTCTCATCAATTAATCCGCCGATGACCACCGTGTTCTTGTGGTTGACTTCAACCGTGGTCTCAATGGCCCGCTTCAGGGTGGTGGGCTGGAACTGATCCGTTGTGGTTTCCAGCTTGGTGACTTCCTGGACCAGGTCCAGGCGGATTTTGCGATCCTTGCTGATCTGGGGCGTGATCTCGAGCAAAATGCCCACGTCCTTGTACTCGTAGTTGCTGAAATTGGTATCGCCGGAAGCCGCGCGGGTCAAATACGGGATGTTTTTGCCCACACGGATTTTAGCGGCCTTGTTGTCCGTGGTCAACACCTGGGGCGTGGACAGGATGTGCACGTCCTGGTCCTTTTTGTAGGCCTGGATCAGCGCCCGGATGGTGGGAAAGGTAATGTCGCCCACCTCGATGTTTTCTCCGAGCACCCCAAGTGAAAACCCGGGCGGCAGAGGTGCGGTACTTTCGCCGTCCACGGAAGGCGATACAAAATTGTATCCGCTGTCCCCGCCCATGGCGCCGCCGGAAAATCCGCCGCCGTAAACCCCTTCCCTGCCATCATGGCTGCCCTCGCCGCCGGCAATCCATTCCGCGCCGAGGCGGAAGGATTTATCCTTGCTCACCTCCATGATCAGGACTTCGATATATACCATGGCGCGGGCTACATCGAGTCTTTTAATAACGGATTCCAGGGTGTTGTAGTCATCCTTTTCCGCACGGATGATCAGGCTGTTGGTGGCATTGTCCGCGGCGACCTTCACGCTTTCCGACACAATGGGCGCCTCTTTTTTGCCCTGGTCCCGGTCCTCTTTAGAGGGCAGCTCCTGGAGTACGCTGACAAGTTCCTCTGCCTTGGCGTTTTCCAGGTAATAGACATGGACTTTTTCCTTGCCCCGGGGCACCTCCCGGTCCAGCGTATCAAGCAGGCTCTCAATCCGCTCAATCTCGGGTTCGCTTGCCTGAACCAGCAGTATATTGGTGCGCGGATCGGCCACTGCCGTAATATCACCGCCATCCTGTTTTTTTTCCCGCTTGGAGGCAGCAAATACCGAATCTACAATTGAGACCATTTCCTCTGCATCTGCATGTTCCAGGGGAATCACGGCGATTTCCCGGCCGGTGCCCTGCATGTCAATGGTATCGAGAATCCCCATCAGGCGCTTGATGTTGGAATAAACATCCGTGACAATAAGCATGTTTGTGGGGGGATAGGAAATGATCACGCTGCTCTTGGAAACCAGGGGGGCAAAAGCCTGTTTAATTTCATCCGGGTCGGCATATTGCAGGTGAATTACCTGGGTGACCACCTTGTCGTCAGGTGAGTCGGCTTCCCGCTTCAGCTTGGTTTCAATGCTCTTGGTCCGCGCATGGGGTGCCGGGATCACCTTTGTAACCCGGCCGGCATCCACGGTGGCATACCCGTGGACTTCAAGAACCGATTCAAAAACCTTGTATGCCTCATCAACGGAAATCTTGGAGGGCGAAACAATGGTGATCTTGCCCTTGACCCGGGGGTCGACCACAAAATTGCGTCCTGTAACCTCACTGATGAATTTGACAAATACGTTGATGTCCACTTCATTGAAGTCTATGGAAACATATTGCTGCTGGTCATCCGGGCCGTCAGACTGCTTACTGCTTTTCTCCGGGCTGTCCTTTGAATCCTCGGCCTGCTGGGCACATACCGGTGCATACCACATGAACGCAGAAGCGATCAAGCAGATCCATATGATCAAAATTCGAGGGGCCGGTGCAAAATACTGCGCTGTTACTGGTTGCGGCTGGAATTTCTTCATGATTGTTTCCTCACATCCGCCATGGATTTAATCGATCCGGTATTGAATTGTCTGCTGGGAGTCGCCTCGCTGAATCTGCAGCTCCACCTCGCTGGCGTTCTTCAGGTTTTCGTAAAACTGCATGGCATCCTCTACTGAACGAATCTGCCGGCCGTTGATGGCCTTGACAATATCGCCGCTTTCCAGGCCCATATCCTCAAAAATGCTGTTGCTGCGGATGCCGCTGAGCATAATGCCGGCGGGACTGCCGTCTTCATCAAAATAGGGCCGCACGCGGACCTGGCGCATTAACTTGTTTACATCCTGCATAGCCGCGGATACTTCTTCCCTGTCAATATCAATCGGCCCTCCCCCGGATTCGCTTGATATATCGCGATCCCGGTCATCAGAAGAAGACCGGTCGCTTACCCGGCCGGATTGATCCACCTTTTCCTCGAGTTCCAGGATTTCATCCTTTCCGTTGACGCTTAACACCACCTTTTTGCGCAATATCATCTTAATGCGGGCCTGATCAACCTTGTCGCCCTTCTGGTAAAGGTTTTGCTCCCGCTTTGATTTGTGTTCAATCACGGCATAGGATTTGCCGTTGGTGCCGGCAATCGTACCCCACAGCCGGAGATTGAGCTCGGTTTCCTCCATTTTGTCAAGCTCCGATGGCTCGATCTGCTGATCTGTATCTGCTTTTTGTTCTGTATGAAACAGGTCCTTTTCGAAAATCACGTCATAATCACCGGATTCCGGGTTGTCTGCAGGCTCGGTGGACCGACGCTGGCCGGGCTCGGTCTGCCTGTCGGCGATATTGTCCGATCCGGCAGCCTCCATGGTGAGCACGTCCAGCCGGTATTCAACAATGGTGTAAAATGTCTCCACGCAGAGAAACACGGCTGCGGCAATCAGCAGCAGGTTTATGATTGTCAGGCTTTTTTGAACCATCATGAATCAGCAAAACATCCTGTTTGTCAAAAACGGCTGTATTTTACCAGCCGCAGGCTATCGCACAGAAAAACCCGGGCGCCCGAGAGTTCCGGTAATGCGGACCGGCAGTACGTCTTTGCGGGTATACTTTTTCGGAAGCATTCCGCCGATGGATCTGAGAAGCGGCGGATGCAGGGTCATCTCAGCAGAAAGATTCATCCGGCTTTTTTCTATGGGCGCCGAGAGACGAAGCGTTCCGCTGCCTGTTCCGGAAAACTGGGTTCCATCCAGGGAAAACCGGGAAATCGTGACCCGGCGCTGCTCAATTTCCATTTCCGCCTGAACTTCTTTGAATGCAAGCTCTTTTACGCCGAAAGGTGCCGGATCGAGCTGAATACGACATTTTCTGGCTACGAGCTGCGCTTCGCCTGCACCGCTGCCGCTCAAATCACCGGTATAATCAATTTTCCCCTCCATGCGGCCAGCAGCCCTGCCCCTGCCCATAGTTTCCAGAATGTGAAAAGACCCGATTTCCAGATCACGGAAATCAAAACGGGCGGAAATATTGGCGTTGTCGCCGGAGGAACCCGGCAATGCAAGATTGCCTTGAATTTGTCCGCCTGCGGCATTCCCGTAAATGTTAAATGAACGCGCGCCCCGGAGCAGCTTCAGGTAGGCCGGAACAATATTAATCCGCTCGAGGTTCACCGGATCGCCGCCGCGGTATCGGACATCGATGTCATTGAGAACCACGGACGGCGGAAAACCCAATCCAAGGGCGCCGACGACGACTTCGACGCCGGCGGCAGGCCGATTGATAAGCGATTGCGCGTATTGCTTCACCGAATCCGAAGGAAAACAAACATAAAGAAACAGCACGGCAAGAACAATCACATATAAAATATATCCAAGCCATTTGCGATAATTTTTCATAAGCTCTGATGCGAATTTTAGGTCATAAGTAAGCACTCTTCCCGCAAACGCCGTGCACTGAGTGCCTGCAGATCATGCCTCCACGGCCTCGGCTTTCATCACCACGGAAAGCAGTCCCTTTTCTGCTCCGGGCTTGGAAATTGTCAGACTGTTGATCCGCACCATGTGCTCCGAGGTCTCCACCCGGAACAGGTAGGAAGTCAAATCTTCGAGCGTGACATCCTGGAGTTTTAACTCCACGTAGGTCATTTTCAGGCCGGTATCCTCATCCACTGAGGAGCTGGGCTTCATGTAGGATATATTCTTCTTAAAGCCGGTCTCCCCGGCCAGCCGGTCCATGAAGGAAAAAAGGGTAAATCCGGCCGGACGCTGCTGGTATTGCGCTTTTGCTTTCTCGCTCCGGGCTTGAAGTGATTGGAATTGCCGGCGCATTGTGCGCATTTCAGTTAGAATTTGTTTTTTTTGTTCCAGCTTGACTTCAAGTTCGGCCCGGTTTTCAAAAACCGGCTGGATAAGAAACAAAAAAACCAGAAACACCAGGAGAAATCCGGCTCCGCTGCCCACAAACAACTTTTCGCGGCGATTTAAATTGATCGGCATCATGCGCCCAAGCTCCCGGGTCATTGCTCTTTGGCAGACAGCTCCGCCTTGATTCGAAACCGGATCCGGTCTTCGGCCTGATCCATATTGGCGGAACTGATGGTAATTTCGCCGAGATAAGCAGATTTTTCAAGCTGCATCTTAATATCGTCAACTGCGTTAAAATTATCCGTGAGCCCGGAGAGCCGGACACTGTCATCATCCCGGACAAAACGGGTTATGACCACGTTTGTTCCGGACGGCACCAGCTGGCTGATATCCTTCAGGATATCAACATTGGAGACATCCGCGCTTACATTTTCGGAAAAACCCTTTTTCCCCTTAACCTGTTGTAGTCTGGACTTCATCTGCTGAACCGGATCCACCATCCGCTGGGCTTCGGGAAACGTGGACTGAAACACCGCAGTGATCCGGTCATCTATCCGGGAAACGCGTTTTTCCAGAAAATGCGCATCCATGATCGCATAGGTCATAAACAGAATAAACACGAAAGCCGCAATAATGCCGGTGGTAATCAACTGGGTGCGGTATTCGCTCCAGTACTTCTCCACAACCGAATGTCGGCGGCTGAAATTAAAGGGGGCCAGCCCGGCGGTTTCGATTCCCGCCAGGCTGAGCGCACCGTTAATCTCCGGGGAAACCGGAAGATCATCCGGAACTGAAATATTTAAACGGGTGTCTGTGGCCAGGTTGACAGCGCTTGATGCAATCTGCAAAAACTCGCCCAGTGCGTCAACAAAATCCGCATCCGTGGCATCCCTGCCGGATAACAGGAGCTTTTCGGGCTGCAGGTCCGCATCATAAATCGTCTCAAAAGCAGAGATCATACGGCTGATTCCCTTTGAAAGCTCTTGGGCGGCAGACCGGGAATCGGCCCGGGTGCTTTTGCGGAACGTGCGGATAAGGTAAATTTCTCCGGAAACCACGATACAGGCGGTTGCGCTGTAGGGATGGCTTTCGATAAGCAGAAACGTCTCAGGGCGGTCCTTGCCGAGACCGGCAATGCACATGGCGGCGGTCACCCCGCCGGTGGTGACAAAACCCGGAGAAATGCCGCGGGTCTCAAGGGCGTCTATGAAGTAATCCAGCCGCGCGGTTTCCACGACTGCCGCGATCAGGTCGCTGTGGTCTGCCTGGCGGACCGTCAGGAAATCAAATTTCATCTGATCGACTTCAAACGGAAGCGTGGGCTCCAGCTCAAACGGCAAAATCTGGCGGATTTTTTTCCGGCTCTTAAAAGGCACGCTCAGATTCCGGAAAGAAACATCGGCCGGCGGCAGCGATACAAGACAGAATGCGCCGGACGGGTCCATGAGGCCCGTGATTTTCTCCAAACCCCATTCCAGTGCCTGTTCAGGATCCGGTGCATCCCTGAATAAGACCTGCGCATGGTTTTCAAGTCGGTTTTCCTTCAGGCCGGTGCGGACCAGAACCGCGCAAACGCCGTCTTCCCGGATATCGAGTGCAATAATTTTATTATTCATACCATAAAATCATATAAAGCATTCATCATGGATGTAAAGCCCTAGATTCGCGGATCTAATTATCATATCCTATCTGTACTTCCAGTTCAATACCCGGCATCGCCATTTACCGGTTTCTTCAGCCTTTTGCCGGGACACCACCACTGTTGCCGCCATCTGCGCCCCGTTTTTTTTTGCAGTACATTCGATGCGGAACAAATCGCTCTGTGTGGTGATCAGGTCGCTGTCAATCTCCACGTCTCCCATACCCGGGACATTTTTATACCAATTGGGCGAGGCAAGATCATTAACGAACTGCCCGCCGGCACGTTCTTCCCGGTAGGCTGTGATCTCGGATGCCAGAAATTCCTGTCCGGCAGGCAGCAAGGCGGCGATAACCGGCATCGGGGCCGTGTTGATGTTGATCTTGCCCGGATAGGTAAAATCATGGCGGGAATCCTGTGCGGGCACCATACCCCGGACTGTTATGAAATCCCCGGGATTGCCGCCCTGCTCCAAGCGTTCAAAAAGATCTGCTGAAATATTGCGCACGCGCAGCAGTTCGGAAATGTGCCGGAACGGTCCGTTACGGCAGGCATACGGCGGACTCTGGCCCTGGTAGTAATCCGACTCGGCGCCGGTAAGACCCGAAACCTCGCCATCGTCGCCGGAATCAAGCCAGTCCTTGACCGGGTTGATAATCATCGCCGGCTCCAGGGGTTCTGAAAAGATCTCCTGATCCGCCTGTTCCTGCCCGGCCAGCAGAAGATCAAAAAACCGCATCCATAGCTCCCGCTGGGCGGGCTGAAATTTCTGCCCTCCTGGAAACCGCACCAGGGCATTGATCTGGAGCCGGCTGAGTTCATCGGTGATCTCAAGGGAAATATTTTCTTCTTCAAAACCGGTCTGCCGCAGATACTCGTTGATCACCTCCGGGTTGGCCCAGTCTTCCTGGACGGAGTCAATCTCGGTTTCCTCCTTGTCCCGGACCAGTATTTTTTCTGCAATGTTGACCCCTGAAACGATCATACTTTCGGCTGTCATCAGATCCCGGCTGACGCCTGTCTTTGAAACGGAACTGCGGATCTGGCGGTTGAGCTCAAAAGTTACCGCAACCAGGACCGTGATGATGGTCACGGTTATGATCAGGGCTATACCTTTGTTATTGTTTAACATCTTCCAGCGGCTCCCGATAGGTGGGCAGGCTGATGCGCGTGGAAAAGGAATGCGTTCCATCTGGGGCCTTGATTTTCAGTTCAACGCGCACTGCCCGCGGTGTCGCATACTCGCGTGCCTCCGAATCCGAATCCCAGGATTCGGATTCGTTGCCTTCTGCATCGATGCAGGTGAGCTTGAATGCCTCGACCCCTTTGCACAGTACCGGGTCTTTTTCCGGGTCCGTGTCAGAAGCGGGGTTCTCGGAAATATCGTACGGAAACGGCGTGTCCCCGCGCTTGAGCACATAACCGGTTTCCGATCCATCGCTTTTATCCACGTGATACCGGATTTGCGCCAGTTCGGCAGAAGCGGATCCGTTTTCCGGGTCGCCGGTGGAAACCGGCAGATGCTCCGTGGAAGCAAAGCGAAGCCGGGAGAAACGCTCGGTGCCAATATAATCCATATCCGCGGCAAACCGATACGGATCCGGAGAATCGCCGGAATCCGGCGGCTTATAAAGCGGGTACTGCTCGACATAAACGGCGCGAAGATCTCTGCTAATCCGGGTAAGGCATGCTGCGGCCATGTCGTCGATGCTTGTTTGCCCCTTGATTGCATTTGTTTTGGATATTACGGCGTTAAACGTGCTGTAGACAATGGTGGCAAGAACGGCAAAAATAACGATTGCAATCAATATCTCGAGCAGCGTGAATCCATTGGATTTGCGCATTTCTACAACCTCCCGGCATCTACGGATTGATACCGGGTCAGCGTATATGACAGGCCGTCGGGCGAGCGTTTCACCCGCACCCGAATCTCCGCAAGCCGGACCGGGGCCTGGTCCCCGGTCTGGATTTCCTTTTCCGAAA
>JBKHJS010000010.1:0-37751 GCA_046537995.1 Desulfobacterales bacterium | reverse complement strand
AGGCCGAAAGCCTTGAACGCAGGCTGTACTCGATACGCTGCCGGGGTTCCATGGAAAGATATTCATCAATAACCGAAAGCATGCGTTCCCGGTCTTCCGGAAGCCTGCCGTTGACCTGGAGCAGGTTTGTGGCGCTGTCGCTGAGCAGTTCTGTTTCCACACGGATTTCCTCGATCAGCCTTTTGATTTCAAGCACCACAGTGTCGTCATCTGCCTCGACAAACGCACCGTTTTGCCGCATGACATCAATCGGGGTGCCGTCAAATATTTCAAGGGTCCGGATCCGCACATAGTCGGGCCCGGCTTCGTTTATGACGCGGGCGGTTTCAACGGCATGCTGTTGGGACATGGCAATGCCGCCGAGCCCCGGCATGATGTAAAACGAGCAGGAAAGCCCCGCCCGGGCGGCTTTGCGCGCCCCGTTTATATGGTCATCCGGGGTTGCCCCCTTGTTTACCATCTTCAAAACATCCGCGCTTCCGCTTTCCACGCCGAAGTGTACCCGGTCGATACCGGCATCGGCAAATGCGGCCAGATCCTTTTCCGAGCGAATCCCGGCGGCTGTCCGGGTCCGGCCGTAAACCGTAAACCGGGTAATTTCCGGAAAATTCTCATGGATATGCGCCATGACGGCTTCGATTTGATCAGGCCGCAATATGAGCGCGTCCGCATCACCCAGAAAGCAGCTCCGGCTCCCGGAAATCCGCCAGGACAAGAGGTGTTCCACGCAGTCGGATATGGCCGGATAGTCTATGAACCAGGAACTGAACCATCTCATGCGCGGATCCGGGGAATCCGCCAGGGGCATGCAGCGCGCTTTGTCCGTGATGCCTGCTTCCTGCTTGGCCTGTTTAATGCGCCGGATAAGCGAGACCGCCTGCTGCTGGATACTGCGGGTATCCATTGACCCGCTGATACCGTTTTCAGCCAGCAGATCATCGAGAATCCGCGCATTCGTGACGTCTTGCCTGACTTCTTCCACCGAGCGTTTTTTGAATTTCGCGCCGGTTTTATAAATCGGGCAGAACCCGCACTTGTTCCAATAGCAGTTGCGGGTCAGCCGGAAGGTGAGGCTGTTGTTTTCCGTGGGCGGCCGGATTGAGCATATTTCAAACGGCCTGACCGTGGATAGACGATCTGGCTGCATTTCCACCCTCCATTGATAGTAATAAATTACAGGTCAAAGGCGGTGTTGGACTGACCATAAGCAGTCATAGCCATCTCAGCAAGCCGGGCCGGGCACGGAGATCTCGGAGCAGACAAGGATAATCCGAGGCCCGCTTAAAGCAATGCGGCGCTTACAGCTTCAAATCCCGTGCGCTCAATCATTTTGCCCATGCGCTCGCCCTTTTTGGCATTTTCCCGATAATACGCAATAACCTGCGCTGTTTTTTCAAGTGCCTGTTCATCACTCAGGTCAATGGCCAATTCCATGGCAATACGGGGATTGGACCCGACGTTACCGCCAATTACAAGGGTCCAGCCGTTTGGTTTTCCGAATAACCCCAGATCCCGGACCCAAGATTCGGCACAGTTGATTTTGCACCCGGATACGGCCATTTTAAATTTTCCAGGAAGCTCCATACCGTGGTATTGAGAATCCAGCTTCATACCAATGCCCAAGGCATCCTGCTGGCCCAGCTTGCAGAATGTCGTGCCCGGACAGGCCCGCACGCTGCGCACGCAAAGCCCAACTGCAGCTCCGGGCGACATTCCCAGATCCTTCCAGACGTCATCAATGTCTTCTTCCCTGATTCCCACAATGGCAATCCGCGTGGCGCCGGTAATCTTCAAGGCCCGGGCGTTGTATTTTTCGGCGGTATCCGCGATTTTCCGCAACAGCTCAGGGGTTACAACACCGCATGGAATATGGGGTGCCACGGCATAGGTTTCTTTATCCCTTTGAAGAATGGCTCCCTTTTCCCCGAGTTTCAGCATGACGCCTCCTTTTCTTGTTCTGCCGCAAACTGTGCCACAGTTTGCCTATCGTCAAGACCATCCGGCTCAGGCAAATTCCCGGTCTCAGGTTATGCCATGAACTGCCCGGTTGCAATGAATTTCCGGCATATTTTAACAAAAATGCCAAAGCCATCGGCTTTCAGTGTTCTACATAAAGCCCTTTCCATACATTTTTATAAAATTTTTCTTGACCTGTTACTGAATTGGATTTTAGTATCTGAATCAGATTCAGTAAATGAATTACTTTTCAGGGTGCACGCCTCCCCCCCACACATACAGGAGAAAATCATGGACTTTGCCTTCACCCGTGAACAACAGATGTTTAAAAAGGAAATCATCCGGTTTGCCAAAAAGGAGATTGTCCCCAGGGTTCAGGAACACGACCTAAAGGAGGCCTTCGATTTTGAATCCTTCCGCAAACTCGGCAAATTCGGAATCCTGGGCCTTCACTTCCCTGAAGAATACGGCGGCTCCGGGGCGGATGTGGTCACCACGGTCATGGCCGGGGAAGCCCTGGGCGAGGCGGGCGTGGACGGCGGCCTGACCCTGGCCTACGGCGCGCATTCCTTTTTGTGCGCAGACACGATCTTCTGCCATGCCAGCGACGCACTGCGCAAAAAATACCTTCCCGGGCTCATCAGCGGCGAATACATCGGCTGCATGGGGCTGACCGAGCCGGATGCCGGATCTGACGTGGCATCCATGAAAACCACTGCCGAAAAAAAGGGCGACACCTATGTGTTAAACGGCAGCAAGATTTTCATCACCAACGGCCCGATCGCGGATGTGGCCGTGGTCTATGCCAAGACCGACCCCGAGCAGACCCACGGCGGCATCTCTGCTTTTATCGTGGAAAAGGGCACCCCGGGGTTTTCCGCCGGCCCGCCGCTGATCAAGATGGGGGTGCGCACCTCGCAGACCTCGGAGCTGTTTTTTGACAACTGCGAGATCCCGGCAGAAAACCTGCTCGGCGCCGAAGGCCAGGGGTTCAACATGTCGCTGCAGACCGTGGAGTGGGACCGCAGCGCCCTTTTGACCCCGTTTGTGGGTGCTGCCAAGTACATGCTCAATGCTTGCGCCGATTACGCGAAAAAGCGCGAGCAGTTCGGCCGGCCCATCGGAAAATTCCAGGCGACCAAGCACAAGCTGGCCAACATCCGCATTTTTTACGAGGCCGCCCAGAGCCTGGCCTACAGGATCGCCTGGTGCAAGGACCAGGGCCGCCCCTTGAACCACCTGGAAGCAGCCGTTGCCAAGCTCTTTGTGGGAGACTGGTCCATGGGCCCGGCCAATGATGCCATGGTGCTGTTCGGGGGCTATGGATACTGCCATGAATACAACATGGAACGCATTTTCAGGGACAGCCGGCTGGCCCCCATCGGCGGGGGCACCTCGGATATTCAGAAAATGATTATTTCCAAGCTGATATAAACCTAAATTGAGCGATTTTCAGGGATCCATCGCACCGGGAGAAACCAAATGAACTATGATTTCACAGAAGCCGAACACGCACTTTTTGCCGATATTGCCGGGCAGGTCAACGCGCTGGGAGACCCTGCAGCCCTGGAGCAGCGGGATCCGTCCGAAAAGGGGCGGCAGATCCGCAGGGTAATCGAGACACTGGCCCAAACGCCTTACCTGCGCCTTGGCTTGCAGCCGGTGGACGGATTTAACGGCCAGCTCACCCTCATGGGCGCAATGGAAGTGCTTGCCGGAATAACGCCCTCTGCGTATCTCGCCGTTGAATCCGCCGCGCGCCTTTTCGGCCGGGCCATGGGCAACTGGGGCAATTCCGACCAGAAGGAAAAATACCTGGAGCCGATACTGGCGGGACAGGCACTCGGGGCCCTGGCCCTGGCCGAGGGCGCAATGAACATTGAAAACGAAACCCTGGCCACCATCGGGGAAAAGCATGGAGATTCCGTGCTTGTCACCGGTACCAAGCAATACGTGATCAACGCATCGATTGCCGACTGGATCGCGGTGGCCGGTGCTTGCGAAGGCACCCCGGCCCTGTTTGTGGTTGAATCCGAGGCATCCGGCCTTACCGTTGATCCGCCCCTGCAGACGCCCGGTTACCAGGGCGCACCCATTTCGTCGGTCACCCTGGAGCGCTGCGAAATTCCGGCCGGACAGGTAATCTTTCCCGCAGCCGGGGATAACACGCCGGCCGTGCTGCGGACTTGGGAAAACCAGATTCTGCTGGGTGCCAGCCTGGGAATTGCCAAAACCGCGTTTGAGACGGCACGCGATTATGCCAAGTCCCACCGGAGCGGGGGCAAGCCGGTAATCGCCTACCAGGAAGTCGGGTTCAAGCTGGCAGAAATGCTGACCATGCTGCAAACCGCACAACTCCTGGCCTACCGGACAGCATGGACTCTTGAAAACTCGCCTGATCACGCATACGAACTCATGCTGTCTGCAAAGGTTTTCTGCACCGAATCTGCAGAGCAGATCTGCAGCGAGGCCATGAAAATTCTGGGCGGAAGCGGCTATATTTGCGGCAATCGCGCAGAAATCGCCTACAGGTGCGCCAAGTACGGCCAGATCGCGGGCACCTCAACGGAAATAGCCCGGGTCAAAATCGGGGATGCCGCACTGGGTTACCGGAAATAGAAAGGTCACACATGCCGGCCAAAAAAGAGAAAACCAGCAGGGAAAACCTGTCCAAGTCCGCGCTGCGCAGGCAGCGGGAACGCGAGCAGCGCTACCAGACCATACTGGCGGCAGCAGAACGGCTCTTTGCCGCCGAGGGCTATCAAAAGGCGAGCATGGAGCAGATCGCCGATGCCGCCGAGGTTTCCGTGGGCGCGGTCTACTTTTACTTCAAGAACAAAGAGGATCTGCTGATCCGGATGATGGAAGAGATCGGATATCTCATGCGCGCCATCCTCGGCCGGGAGTTCAAGTCCCGCGGGGCAACCATGGAGGGATTCCGGCGCGCCGGATACGCGTTCTTTGAAGATTTCTGCGTCAATCACCCGGAGCGCGCCGCGATTATATTCAGGGAATCCGTGGGCAAAAGCGCCGAGGTGGAGCAGCATCGCAAGACACTTTTCGACAAGTGCACCAATGACGTGTTAAAGGCGCTCAACACGGTCTGCGAAAACCAGGGTGTGACATTCAAGGGCCGGTTTTCCGCAGAAGTGATTGCCGTGAGCATCATGGGCATCTACGAG
The DNA here is from genome assembly GCA_046537995.1 of Desulfobacterales bacterium. Lineage (GTDB taxonomy): Bacteria > Desulfobacterota > Desulfobacteria > Desulfobacterales > Desulfosalsimonadaceae > Desulfosalsimonas. The sequence goes on along the minus strand of JBKHJS010000010.1, from coordinate 32,613 downwards.
CGGGTGGCCTACCAGTACCTGCTCTGGCAGAACAAGGCCGAGGACTTGAAAGACATCGGCCGGGATGCGGTGGCTTTTATCGTGGGCGGAGTGAACAACCTTTTTGAAGACCCCTCGGCTGCCAACACCCGGACGAAAGGGGAATCAAATGAATAATCAGACAGATACCCGCTTTTATCAGCAGTATTTTACAAAACACCACGAACTGCTGCGCAAATCCGTTCGGGAATTTGTCAGAAAAGAAATCGCGCCCTATGTGGATCAGTGGGAGGAGGCCGGCGGCTTTCCCGGGGAGTTGTTCAAAAAGATCGGTGAACTGGGCTACAGCAGCGTGGCCTATCCCGAGGAAGTCGGCGGGGCCGGGGGCGATTTGTTCGAGGAAATCGTTGTTAACGAGGAATTGATGCGCGGCGGATCGCCGGGTCTTGTGGCCAGCCTGTTTTCCCACGGCATTGCCCTGCCCCCGCTGATCAAGTACGGCACGCAGCAGCAAAAGGAAAAATTTGTCAAGCCGGTGGTGGCCGGAGACCGGGTCGCGGCCCTGGCCGTAACCGAGCCCGGCGGCGGCTCGGACGTTGCAAACCTGCAGACCACGGCCGTACGCGAGGGGAACGAATATATCGTAAACGGCAGCAAAACGTTTATCACGTCTGCCATCAACGCGGACCAGATCACCTGCGCGGTGCGCACCGGCGAAGCGGGCGCCCGCGGCATCAGCCTGCTGGTGATCGAGGCCGACACCCCCGGGTATTCGGTTTCAAACAAGCTCGACAAAATGGGCTGGTGGACCTCGGATACCGGGGAGATCTTTTTTGATGACTGCCGCGTGCCGGCAGAAAACCGGATCGGCGAGGAAAACCACGGCTTTTACTACCAGATGGAAAATTTCCAGTTCGAGCGCATTGCCATGGCGGTCCAATCCAACATGATCTCGCAGATGTGCCTGGAAGAAGCACTCAAGTACGCAAAAAAGCGCGAAGCCTTTGGCAGGACCCTTGCCGGGTTCCAGGTCACCCGCCACAAACTGGCGGAAATGGCCACCATGGTCGAGGCCAGCCGGGAGTTCACCTATCGCGTGGCAGCCATGATCAACGCCGGCCAATACAAGGTTGCCGAGGTTTCCATGGCCAAGAATTTCGCCTGCCAGGTCGCCAACAAGCTGACATTTGACGCAACCCAGATTTTCGGCGGATACGGGTTTATCCGCGGCCACCTGGTCGAGCGCCTGTACCGCGACAACCGGATCTATTCCATCGGCGGCGGCACGCATGAAATAATGAACGAAATCATTTCCAAACATATTTTGTAAACCAGAGCAAAGGAAAGCACTTATGCCAGTTTTCCAGTCCCGAATCAATGCGCAGTCAGAGGAATTCCGGGCCAACAAGGAACACATGGAGGCAGGCGTTCAGGAGGTCCGCGACATCGAGCAGCGCGTTTTGGACACGGCGGAAGCCAAGATCCCGCGCTACCGGAAAAGGGGATATATCAGCCCGCGCGAGCGGCTGAACCTGCTGCTCGACCCGGGCGCGCCGTTTCTGGAGCTGTATTCGCTGGCCGGCTACATGCAGGGAAATGACACGGACGGCTCTGCTGCCGGCGGCACCTGTATCGCCGGTATCGGATATGTCCAGGGCACCCGGTGCGCGGTATACGTGGACGATTTTCTGACAAAGGGCGGCAGCATTTCGCGGTTTGGCGCGGAAAAACGGATGAACATGCAGCAGATCGCGCTGAACAAGAAAATGCCGCTTATCGTGCTGGCCCAGAGCGCAGGCGGCGACCTGCGCGAAGCCGGCGACATGTTCGGCTATTCCGGGGCGTTTTTTGCCAACCAGGCAAGGCTTTCGGCTGCGGGAATCCCCCAGATTACGGTAGTTCACGGCAGCGCCACCGCAGGCGGTGCCTACCAGCCGGGCTTGTCCGACTACATCGTCATGATCCGCCGCCAGTCCACGGTTTACCTTGCAGGCCCCCCGCTGCTCAAGGCCGCCACAGGCGAAATCGCCACTGACGAGGAAATCGGCGGGGCCGAGCTGCACTGCGAGGTTTCCGGGGTATCCGACTACCTGGCGGAAAACGATGCAGACGGCATCCGCATTGCCAGGGAAATCGTGTCCAAGCTGCACTGGAACAAGGACATGCCCGAAATCGAGACAGACGATTTCCAGGCCCCGCTCTATTCCCCGGAGGAGTTGATCGGCGTGGTTCCCGTGGACCCCAAGACCCCGTATGACTGCCGCGAGATTATCGCCAGGATTGCCGACGGATCTGACATCCTGGATTTCAAGCCGGAATATGACCAGGGCACGATCTGCGCCTTTATCGAGCTGCACGGCCATGCCTGCGGCGTGCTGGGCAACAACGCGCCCATCACTTCGGACGGCGCGGCCAAGGCCGCCCAGTTCATGCAGCTCTGCGAGCAATCGCGCACGCCCCTGATCTTTCTGCACAACACCACCGGCTTTCTCGTGGGCACCGAGCCCGAGCGCCAGGGAATTATAAAGCACGGCTCCAAGATGATCCAGGCGGTGACCAACTGCACGGTCCCCAAAATCGCGGTGATCGTGGGCGGCTCCTACGGAGCGGGCAACTATGCCATGTGCGGCCGGGGCATGGGACCGGATTTCGTGTTTGCCTGGCCCCGCAGCGTGGTCTCGATCATGGGGCCGGCCCAGGCGGGCAGCGTGCTGCGCCAGGTGGCCCACGCCCGCATGGAAAAAATGGGCCAGGTGGATGAGAACTTCCTGGACCAGATCGAGGCCGACACCCGGCAGGCCCTGGAGGAACGATCCCATGCCCTGGCCAACACCGCCCGGCTGTGGGACGACGGCCTGATTGACCCGCGGGATACCCGGCGCATCCTGGCCTTTGTGCTCGGGATCTGCCGGGAGGCAGAAATTCGAGAGGTCAGGACCAATACCTTCGGCATTGCAAGGATGTAGGGGCTGTTAAAACGATATCAACTCCAAATACAGGTCGGTATCAATATCGGGATCGAAATCGATAACCGAACCCGATGCCGATACCGATCCCGAAAAACCGGAGACAAAACATGATTGATAAAATTCTGATTGCAAACCGCGGAGAAATCGCACTGCGGATCATCCAAACCGCCAAGAATCTGGGTTACCGCACAGTGGCAGTCTACAGCGAGGCGGACACAAACGCCCTGCACCTTGCCGCTGCAGATGAAGCAGCATGTATCGGTCCGCCGACTGCGGGACAATCTTATCTGGCAAAGGAAAACATCATCGAGGCGGCCCGGCTGACAGGAGCTGACGCGGTTCACCCCGGATACGGGTTTCTGGCGGAAAATGCCGAATTTGCCCGGGCATGCGGGGAAGCCGGGCTTGTCTTTATCGGCCCGGGACCCGAAGCCATGGACCTGATGGGCAGCAAGCGGCTTGCCAAAGAAACCCTGATTGCCGCAGGCGTGCCCTGTGTCCCGGGATACCAGGGCGCGGACCAATCCGATGAAACCCTGATAGCGGAAGCGGAAAAAATCGGGCTGCCGGTGATGGTCAAGGCATCGGCCGGCGGCGGCGGACGCGGCATGCGCCTGGTGACAGAGGCGGGCAGGCTGGCCGAAAACATTAAAAACGCCCGCGCCGAAGCCCGGAGCACATTCGGCAGCGACGAGCTCATCCTTGAAAAGGCCATTGTTGAGCCAAGGCACATCGAGATCCAGGTTTTTGCAGACAATTTCGGCAACGCGGTGTACCTGGGAGAGCGGGACTGCTCGGTCCAGCGCCGGCATCAGAAAGTCGTGGAAGAAGCCCCTTCGCCGTTTGTCGATGAGCCGCTTCGACAGCAAATGGGAGAAGCCGCGGTAAATGCAGCCAAAGCCTGCGGCTACCGCGGCGCCGGTACGGTTGAATTCATGGTGGATGCGGACAAAAACTTTTATTTCCTGGAGATGAACACCCGCCTGCAGGTGGAGCACCCGGTCACGGAAATGATTACCGGGTTGGACCTGGTTGCCTGGCAGATCCGTATTGCCGACGGCGGTGCCCTGCCCCTGTCCCAGGAGCAGATTGCCCTGTCGGGCCATGCGGTCGAAGCCCGCCTTTATGCAGAAGACGCCCGCCGGTCTTTTATGCCCCAGACCGGAAAAGTGCTTGCCTGGCAGGTGCCGCAGCGCGACGACGTCCGGGTGGACACGGGCATTGAAGCCGGCCAGGAGATAAGCCCGTATTATGACCCCATTGTCGCAAAGATCATCTGCCGGGGTGCTGACCGGGATGAGGCGCGCCGACGGCTGGCCTCGGCACTGCAGGATACAGTTCTTCTGGGGCTTAACAACAACAAGCTGTTTCTGGAACGCATCATACGCCACCCGGTATTTGCCGCGGGACAGGCCACAACAGCCTTTATTGAACAGCATTTCAACGAAGACATCAGCATGACCGAAGACGCCCTGTCTGCAAAAACCCAGGCCCTGGCAGCCATGCTGATCTATCAGGGCGCTTCGCCCGCCGCACCTGACACGGACTGGCACACGCCCGCGCCCTACAGGTACAGCTTTAAACTCAGATGCGATGAAAAAGACCACGAGGTCTTTCTTGTCAAAAAAGGCGACCAGTTTACAGTCACCACAGCAGACCACGAAGTGGTGCTCCATTGGGCGGGCGCAGACGGCAACACCGCTGCCTATATCGACCATGGCGTGCGAAGGCGGGCCGGGTTTGCTTTTTCTGAAAACCGCCTCTATCTCGACGACGGCAGCGGTCATTTCATCTTTGAAGACTGCACCCTGGAAATCGCCGCTGCATCCGGCGCTGCAGGCTCCGGAGAAATATACGCGCCCATGAACGGCGTGGTGGTAGAGGTTTCTGTCATCGAGGGCCAGACTGTTGAGGCAGGCCAGACCATGGCGGTTGTCGAAGCGATGAAGATGCAGCATCAGATTCCTGCCGCCAGAAGCGGCACCGTGGAATCGATTCTGGTGTCAGCCGGTGACCAGGTCAAGCCCAAGCAGCTTCTGGTCAAGCTGGCCGCAGAAGAAACTGAAGAAGAAAGCAGATGAATTCATCTGATTTTAGATGGTGCAGTAAAAAGTTCAAAATCAAGGAAGGATAACAGTATGGGTGAGGAACTTTTATACGAGGTGAAAGACCGGGTTGCCTGGCTGACCATCAACCGGGAAGAAAGACGCAATTCCATAAGCCCGCAGGTGGTGGAACTGTTCCAAAAGCACCTGGACGCGGCCGAAGCGGATGAAGCCGTGCGGGTGGTCTGCATAACAGGCGCCGGCGCAAGGGCCTTCTGCTCGGGCGCGGACCTGGGTGGCGCCGGCGGAGACGCCGCGGAAAACCCGGAACAGGCCTATGCAGACCTGTTAAAGCGCCTTGCCGGGTTTCCCAAGCCCACCGTGGCCCGGGTAAATGGCTACTGCCTGGCCGGCGGCACCGGGTTCATGCTTGCCTGCGATATCGTGGTGGCCGCAAGCACGGCCAAATTCGGAACACCCGAGGTCAACGTGGGCCTGTGGCCCATGATGATCGGCGCCCTGATTTTCAGAAACGTGCTGGACAAAAAAGCCATGGAAATGATCCTTTTGGGCGAAAAACTCAGCGCCCAGAAGGCCCTGGAAATGGGCATGGTCACCCGGGTTGCGGATCCTGAGCAACTTGATGACGAGGTAAACGCCATACTGGAGAACTTAAGCAAAAAAAGTCCCATCGGCATGAAAATCGGCAAGCAGGCTTTTCATCAAATGCGGGACATGACATTTGAACAGGCCCTGGATTTTCTTGTCGGTCAGATCAAAAAAGTTTCCGGCACCGAGGATGCCAAAGAAGGCATCACCGCTTTTATGGAAAAGCGAGAACCGGAATTCAAGGGCAGATAACAGCCGTCGCCGGCATCCGGTTTTTGCCCGAAACCGCGCAAAGGAGAAGCGCCCATGGAAACAATCTGCAGCGACCTCAAGGCCGAGCACGAGGAGCTTGAAGATGTGCTTGCGAACCTGGATGAAAACCAGTGGGAAATGAAAACCCCGTTTTTGAACTGGCGGATCAAGGATGAAATCCGCCACCTGGCATACTTTGACGACCGGGCCGCGCTGGCGGCCACCCGGCCGGATGCGTTTAACCAGCACCTGGAAGAAGTGTTAAACGACTTTGAGGTTTTTGAAAAAACGCTCGAGACCGTGGGCCTGGACATGTCCCCGGCGGAACTGATGCAGTGGTGGCGCCAGCAGCGGAAAATCATGCTCGACGCGCTGGCCAAGTGCAAACCCAAAGAGCGTCTGCCATGGTACGGCCCGAGCATGGGCGCGCTTTCCTTTGCCACGGCCCGCCTGATGGAAACCTGGGCCCACGGCCAGGATGTTTTCGACACCCTGCGGATCCGGAGGACCCCCAAGAACCGACTGCGACACATCGCCTACCTGGGGGTCCGGACATTTGGCTGGACATATGCCAACCGCGGCCTGGCGGTTCCCGAAGAACCGGTCCGGGTGGAAGTAACCGGCCCGTCTGGCGATCTCTGGGCCTGGGGGCCGGAGGATGCCGAAAACCGCGTGCGCGGGCCGGCCGAAGACTTCTGCCTTGTGGTGGTCCAGCGTCGGCACGTGGATGATACCAATCTTGAAGTAACAGGAGATGTCGCCCGGGACTGGATGGAAAAGGCCCAGTGTTTTGCCGGACCGCCCGTGGACGGGCCCAAACCGGGCCAGCGGGTAATCAGCTGATCTCTTCGGCTTGACATTGAAATCTGAACCGGAAAAAGACGCGGCCTTTATCCAGAAACCCTTCTCCATAAAGGAACTGACCGCCAAAGTCCGGGAAGTCCTGGACCGGCAAACGGATCAAGGCTCTGCAATGCCCCGTGATGCCATCGGGTTACAAAGGGACATAACCGGAGCTGTCAGTAGCGGCCGCCGTGATCCTTTTTGACCTGTTGGCGGTCGATTTCCCCTTTTGCTGTTTTGGGCAGGGCATTGGCGAACTCGACAAACCGGGGCTTTTTGTAACGGGCGATCCGTGCGGCCACGTATTCGATCAGCTCCTCAGCTTCCACGGTTTTTCCAGGGACCGGCACACACACGGCCTTGATGGCCTCGCCCCACTGCTGATCCGGCACGCCGATCACACTTGCCTCGGCAATCGCCGGATGCCCCAGAATCACGGCTTCGACCTCCGCGGGATATACGTTTTCCCCGCCCGGCTTGATCAGCTCCTTTTCCGCCTTGCGCCGGACGTACCAGAGGTAGCCGTCTTCGTCAAACCGCCCCATATCCCCGGTATGGTGCCAGTTGTTTCGAAACGTATGTGCGGTATCGTCATCCCGGCCCCAGTAGCCCAGAAAAACCGCGGGTCCGCGCACGCAGATCTCGCCTTCCCCGCCGGCGGGCACCGGGTTGTCGTCATCATCGAAAAGCGCCACATTTGAAATCACCGTGGGCTTGCCGGCACTGCCCGGCCTTTCGCGTCTTGGCGCCCAGGTGACAGCCATGGCCTCGGTCTGTCCGAACCCGGAAGCAAATTCCACGTTCGGCGCAATTTCATGGAACCGTTCCAGGTTTTCCGGGTGATCCAGTCCGCCCACCCGGCGCAGGCTGGACAGATCCATGCCGCCGCCGAGCTCATGGTACTTGTCTGTCATTCGCTTTAATATCGGGGCAAAATTGTGAAACGTGGTGCCCTTTTCGGCTTCAATGACCCGGAGGGCCTGTTCGGCATCAAACCGCGCCAAAAGGACATTTTTGCCCCCTGCGTGCATGGTGGCCATCAGCCGGGCCAGGCCCGCGATATGGAAAAGCGGCAGAATGCAGATATGGCAGGTATCCGCATTGATTCCTTCCCCTGCCATCATCGCAAGATTGATGGCAAAAATATTGTGCTGGGAAAGAACCGCCCCGCGGGGCGTGCCCTCGACAGCAGCCGTATAAATGATCACAAAGCCGCTGTGCGCATCCGGACCCGGCGCCTGCGCATCCGGGCTTTGAGCGTAAAGCGCCTCAAAAGGGACAAATCCGTCCGGCACCGTCCCGCCGCCCATGGTATACAGTTTTTTTACACCCGTTTGCGGCTGCAGATCCAGCAAGCGCTCCCGGTCTTCCGGGCCGGCAAAAACGCAGGCCGGCGAGCAGTCGCCCAGCACATAAGCCACTTCTGCGCTGGTAAAGCGCCAGTTCACCGGCACCACGATTGCGCCCATCCGGGCTGCGGCACCGTAGAGGTTGACGTATTCATCGCAGTTCTGCGCCAACACGGCCAGCCTGTCTCCTGCGGCATAACCCGAAGCAAGCAGTCCGGCGGCAAGCCTGTCGCATTTTTCCCTGTACTGGCGGTGGGTCAGCCGGGTTTTGCCAAAAACGAGGCACTCTTGTTCCGGATACAGTGCGGCGTTGCGGCAAATAAAATCATAGACCGTGTAGTCCCTGAGCCCCATGCTTGCTTCTCCTGTGCTGTCAAGCGTTTAGCTTTCGGCCAGCAATTTCCGGATTTCATCCATCTTTTCACCCAGCGTCTCCGGGTCCAGACGCTGGCGGCCAGCGATATAATTCTGCGCCAGGGCGATATAGGCCATGGCCCCGGCCCTGATGCGCTCTTCCTGGCCCTGCCGTCCCGCCCGGATCTGTGCGGGCACGCCGGAAACAAAGGACCCGGCAGGCACCCGGGAGCTTTCTTTGACCACCGCCCCGGCGGCAACCACGCTTCCTTTTCCGATCACCGACTTGTCCAGGACCGTGGCGTTCATGCCGATAACGCAATTGTCCTCAACAATGCATCCGTGAAGCACCGCCCCGTGGCCCACGGTCACGAAATCACCCACGCGGATCTCATCGGCGGGCGTTGAGTGAAGTACGCAGCAGTCCTGGATGCTGGAGCCTTTTCCGATGCGGATGGGGGAAAAATCGCCCCGGACGGAAGATCCGGGCCAGAAGCTGGAATATTGGCCCACCTGCACATCGCCTCTCTGAGAAGCTGCCGGATCGTTATAAACGGTTGCCGGAAACCCGGACATTATCCCTCCTGAAACATTATTTGCAGTTTACATGCTGTTCGTTTAATATTACATAATAGAAAAACCTTATACATTGTTTTCAGTCCGTTCACAAGTTTACCTTTACGCACAGAAGGTTTTTGGTGTAAAACCCATTTAAAAGCATTGACAACCCTTTTGCTTCATTTCTCGGATAACGCTTTTACCCACAAAGGAGGCAGGCATGACGTTTCGGAAAATCGAACCAACCCCCTCGGCCCATAACTACCAGCTGCTGATCAAGCACATCCTCGAAACCCCGCTGATCTATTCCCCGGACCAGGAAATCATTTACCGGGACCAGCAGCGCTATACCTACCGGGATTTAAATCGAAGAATTCACCAGATGGCCAACATGCTCTCCTCGCTGGGCGTCGGCCCGGGAAGCACCGTGGCCGTGATGGACTGGGACAGCACCCGCTACCTGGAATGTTTTTTCGCCATTCCCATGATGGGTGCGGTGCTGCACACCATCAACATCCGCCTGTCCTCGGAACAGCTGATCTACACCATCAACCACGCGGAAGACGACGTCATCCTGGTCAACGAAGAATTCCTGCCCATGCTTGAAGCAGTCAAGGACAAGTTTGAAACCGTCAAAAAGATCATCCTGCTCAGCGATACCGGCAACACCCCGGAAACCTCGCTTTCCCTGGAAGGCGAATGCAATGCCCTTATGGAAAAAGCATCCACGGAATACTATTTCCCGGATCTTGATGAAAACACCATGGCCACCACCTTTTATACCACCGGCACCACCGGGCTGCCCAAGGGCGTTTTCTTCAGTCATCGCCAGCTGGTCATGCATACCTACGGCATGCTGGCCAACATGTCGGCTTATGACTCCCATGCACAGATTTCCTCCAGTGACGTCTACATGCCCATGACGCCCATGTTTCACGTGCATGCCTGGGGGGTGCCCTACGTGATGACCCTGCTGGGCGCCAAGCAGGTCTATCCCGGTAAATACGAGCCCGAGATGCTGCTCAAGCTGATCATGGGCGAAAAGGTAACCATTTCCCACTGCGTGCCCACCATCATGCACATGCTGGTTTCCAGCCCCGCTATCAAGCAGTTTAACCTGACGGGCTGGAAAGTGATTATCGGTGGATCCGCGCTTCCACGCGGACTGTGCAAGGAAGCCCTGGACCTCGGGATCAACATCTGGGCGGCATACGGCATGTCCGAAACCTGCCCGCTTTTGACCGCTGCAAACCTCAAGCCGCACATGCTGGAATGGAGCCAGGAGGAGCAGGTCAAAATGCGCTGCCGCACAGGGCGGCCCGCTCCTTTTGTATACCTGCAGATCTGGGATCCGGAAGGAAACGCCCTGCCGCATGACGGTCAGAGCACCGGGGAAGTAGTGGTGCGCTGCCCGTGGCTGACCCAGGGCTATATCAAGGACCCGGAAAAAAGCGAGGAACTGTGGCAGGGCGGCTGGCTGCATACCGGGGATATCGGGTACGTGGACACCGAGGGCTATCTTCAGATCACAGACCGGCTCAAGGATGTGATCAAAAGCGGCGGAGAGTGGATTTCCTCGCTGACCCTGGAGGATATCATCAGCCAGCACGAAGCCGTCAGCGAGGCTGCGGCCATCGGGGTGCCGGACGAAAAATGGGGGGAACGCCCCATGGTCATGGTGGTACTCAAAGGCGATTACAAGGACAAGGTCAGCGAAGACGAGCTCAAAGACTTTTTCATGAAGTTCGTGGACGCAGGCGAGATCCCCAAATACGGCGTGCCCAACCGGGTGCAGATCGTTGAGGAAATCCCCAAGACGAGCGTGGGCAAAATCGATAAAAAACAAATCCGCAGCAAGGTCTCCTGAAAAACCGAAGTCTGTTCAGGCTTAAAATCGGCTGCCCGGGGCAAAGATGCCCCGGGCAGCCTTTTTTTGACACCAGGGGCCGGAGCACCCGCCAGAGGTACGAAAAGCGCGCTAAGACATTTGAAAAACCGACCGCGCAATCATGCGCTCCTCGTCTGCCGGAATTTCCAATACCGATATTTTCCACCCGGCCGGCGGTCAGAAGCGCTTCTTCGGGCATGGAAAAAACCTTGTACTTCACCGAGGAACTGCCGCTGTTGATCACCAATACATCCATCTGCCCTCCTGAAGTACTCAGACCAGCTCGGATTGAAAGCGCCGGGTCATCCGGCGCTCATAAAAACCCGGGAAAAAGCGGCTGATCCAGTAGCCCAGCTTTCCCACGGCGGTTAACACCAGCAGGTCCCGCTGCCTGACAGCACCGCGGAAAATCGCTTCTGCCGCGCTTTCCGGTGTTTCCTGTTTTCCCACAAAAGACTGGGGACGGTCTGTGACCTGCCCGTTGCCTCCCAGTGCGCGGTCCTGCAGGTTGGTCCGGATAAACCCGGGGCACACGATCATGACGTGTACGCCGCAGCCGCGCACCTCGGCGCGAAGCGAGGTAAAAAGGCCGTGCATGGCATGCTTGCTGGCACTGTAGCCGGTCCGGCCGACCAGGGGGGTCACGCCGGCAATGCTTTCATTGACGATAATCATGCCGCGCCGCGCAATGATGCTGTCAATGGCGGCCTTTGTGCAGTAGAGCGACCCGAAGAAATTCACATCCATGACCTTTTGGTAGACCTCTGCGCGCGTATCCACGAACCGGCTTCGCTGGGTGATGCCCGCGTTGTTAAACAGCACGTCAATTCCGCCCATGCGCCGAATAACCGCATCAATGGCAGCATCGCAATCCGATTTGCGCGTCACGTCACAAACAGCGGTCATCACCGGCCATCCGGATGCCTGAAATTCTGTTTGACAACGAGCCAGTGCATCCGCATCCATATCCAGCAGAGCCAGGTGCGCCCCGGCTTCTGCAAACCGGCGGGCTGTTGCCAGCCCGATACCGCTGGCTCCGCCGGTAACAACCACAACCTTATCCGCAAACCCGCGTTTTCTCAAAACCCGCTCCTTTATCGCTTCACAAAAACCACGAATTTCCAGGCCATTTTTTTCGGGCATAAAAATACAGGAACCCGGTTTTTACTTAATCACTTAAAACTTAACACTTCTCTTCAACTCACGAAATCCTGCATGCCTCCGGATCCGTGGCTTCGGAATCCGGCGGCAGGGGCATCCGCGTAAAGATAAAGGCCGTGACCAGCCCGGCAACGATGTGCCACAGGCCCTACCAGGCCACCAGGATGGCCATGCCCCCGAGGCCGTCGAAAAAGTTAAACACCAGCACCAGGCCCAGGGCCGAATTCTGGATTCCCACTTCGATGCAGACCGCCCGGGCATCGGCTTTCTTCAACCCTGCCAGCCGTCCGCTCCAGTAACCCAGGTTCAGGGCCAGGGCATTGTGGACAAACACCCCGAAAACCACCATGCCCACGTATCCCAGGAAATACTGCCAGTTTGCCGCAAGCGCGCCGCACACAATCAGGATGAAAAACACCAGGGCAAATATTTTAAACGGCCGGCGGACCCGATCTGCCAGGCCCGGGAAGATCCGGGTGAGTATCTGGCCCAGGATCAGATGTTATGCCTTATATGCCCCCACATTGGCCAGGGCCGTGCTGCCCGGACTTACCGTGGTGGGATCTGTCATCACGTTGATGCAGCAGACCCTGCCCGAGGCAAAGGCCCCCTCCAGGGCAGGGCGGATATCGGCGGGCGCTTCCACGAAAAATCCCTTGCCGCCGATGGCTTCCACCATTTTGTGATAATCCACCCGCCCGATCCAGGTTCCGGCAGAAATGGCGTGGCCGATGCGGATTTCCTGGCTGTGCCGGATCATGCCCCAGCCCAGGTCATTTGCAATCACCGCGACAATGGGCAGGTTTTTGCGGATGGCGTTTTCAAATTCCATGAAATTAAACCCGATGCTGCCGTCTCCGGAAACCAGCAGGACCCGGCTTTCCGGGTATTTGAGCTTTGCCGCGTTGGCATAAGGCAGGCCCACTGCCAAAGATCCGTAAATGCCGTAGTCCAGGTAGCGTCCCGGGGTGTTGATGCGCCGGGTCATGCCCATCCAGGTGGTGGTGTCCCCGCCGTCTGCCACCACGATATCGTCGCTGCGGTCCATGAAAACATCGATCTCCCTTGCCAGGCGCAGGGGGTGAATCGGGGTGTGATCACTGGTCCAGTCTTTTTCCGCCGGCGCCTTGCCGTCCTTATCCGCGGCCCGGAGTTTTTCGATCCAGCCGGCAAAGCGGTTTTTCATGTTCGCAGAAAACCCGTCCCGCTCAATGATCCGGTTGCACGCGGCCAGGTAGGCTTTTAAATCGCTGACCACAGGCAGGTCCACCTTTCGGTTTCTGCCGATTTCCTCTTCCCTGATATCCACCTGTACAATTTTTGCATCCGGATTAAACACTTCGCCGAACATGTAGAACAGGGAAATGCGGGTGCCGAGCACGATCACCAGGTCGGTTTCCAGGTATGCGGCAAAAGCCGCCCCGGGGCGGATTGCCAGGGCCCCTTCAAAGCACAGGGGATGGTCGTCGGCAACCGTCCCCCGGCCGGTTAATGATGTAAACACCGGCATGCCGGTGTTTTCAATAAAGGCCGTGAGTTCTTCTTCCGCACCGGACTGCCAGGCCCCGCTGCCGGCGATCACCACGGGCTTTTCCGCCCGGTTGATCATATCCAGCATGGCCCGGGCGCCTCCATGGTCCGCCGGGCGGGAGGCGGGTCTTGTGTCCGGGGTCCTGACCGCGCTTCGATCCACTCCGGCATTTAACACGTCCACCGGAAATTCCAGGTAAACCGGGCCGGGCCGTCCGCCCGCGGCGATGCGGAAGGCCATGTCCACGTATTCCCGAACACGCTCGGGCTTGTGGCAGACCAGGGTTTTTTTCACCATGGGGGAAATCACCGCTTCCTGGGGCATGTCCTGGAGATCCAGCCGTTCCTTGTTATCCAGGCCAACGCACCCGGCAATGAGCACCAGCGGGGTATTGGAGAAAAAACTGCTGGCAATGCCGGTCAGGCAGTTGGTAAACCCCGGACCGGCCGTGACCATGGCTACCCCCGGGGCGCGGGTCATTTTCCCCCAGGCCTCGGCCATGAAGGCCGCGGCCTGTTCATGGCGCGTGTCAAAAATGGTGATGCCCGAATTTTCAAGAAACTGGTAAATGGGCGTAATATGCCCGCCGCTTAAGGTGAAAATATATTCCACGTTTTTTTCAAGCAGGGCTTCAGCCACGAGTTGTCCGCCGGAAACAGATGACCCGGAATCAGATGACATGGAAAAACTCCTTTTAAAATGGTTTTTAGAATGGCATTCTAAAAATGATTATTATTTTATTTTTGATAACTTGTCAATAGACAAGCCCGGCAAAATCCGTTAAAATAAATTCATTTCACCCGGGCAGAAAGGAACTATCCGAAATTTTGCCGGAAATTGTATACCTCCAGATCATCTCCTTTATCGGCGGATTCGTGCATGGCCTGACCGGATTCGGCGTCATGCTGGTGGCCCTTCCCCTGATGGCGATGTTTATCGGCATCAAAACGGCCGTGCCCCTGATCGTGCTGTTTGGCATGGTGATCAATCTGATCTTGATCTATCAACTGTCCCGGCATTTTTCGCCCCGAAAGTGGCTGCCCATTGTAATGGCTTCCCTGCCGGGCATTCCGGTGGGTGTCTACATCCACAAGTCGGTTTCCCAGCGGCCTCTGGAAATCCTGGTCGGGATCGTCCTGATTATCACCACTGCAAATACGTGGCTCCGATTTCGGCCCAAACAGGCGCTGGGCCGGTTCTGGGCCACTGTGGCGGGATTTGCCGCAGGATGCCTGGCCGGCAGCATCGGGACCTCCGGCCCGCCAGTGGTTATCTACACATCCCTTCAGCCCTGGACCAAGTCGGAAATCAAGGCCACGCTGGTGGCTTTCTTCATGTTAAACGGCCTGGGCGTGCTGGGGTTTTTCCTGCTAAACGGTTTTTTTACCGCCCGAACCCTGCAGCTTTTCGGCTGGTGCGCAGCCCCGCTGGTACTCGGGGTGTTTGCCGGAAGCCTTTTTTACGGACGGATCAATGACGAACACTACAGAAACGCAATTCTCTGGCTGCTGGGCCTGCTGGGCCTGCTGATGCTCTTTAAGGGATAGCGGCGAATATGAATCCATGGCTTCAGCGCCCCCACAGCCGGCGCTGCCATAAGATCGCCAGCGAGAAGAAAAAAACCGCAAGCAGGACCAGGCAGGTGCCGGCCAGGCTCCACCCCCACCACAGCGGCACATTGAGAAAAAACGTCAGCCCGCCCACAACGGGCACTGCAAAAATATTCATAAATCCGATCTCCCGGGCTGCCGGCGAGTCCAGCTCCGGGTCCACCACGCGCAGAAGCAGCAGGCCGCAGGAAACCGTGCCGGTGACCACGCCATACATGGCCACGGTTCTTTCCAGCCGATAATCCGACAGCCGCATCCCCAGAACAACCACCACAACCGTGGTCAGTATTCCGGCAGACAAAGCCATCAAGGCGATGGGAAGGGCATGCTGCCACACCACGAGCAGCTCGATGCCGCAGCCGGTGGCGACAATCAGGTAATCAATGGACATTCCCGTGATCCGGCGCTGGAGCCCCGGGTCGGTCAGGCGGGCAAACCCGGTTATCCCGGTGAGCCTGCGCAGGACAATGGCCACCACCAGGCCGAAAAGAAAGAAAAAGCCCCACAGGATACCTCCCGCATCCGGCGGCGCCCACCACGTCAGCCCGAGCAGCAGAAAATAGGTAACCAGATAGGCCAGTCCCACCTGGGCCAGATGAAAGGCCAGGCAGTCCACGTTGGAACTGTGGGTGGTGACCTTGCCGGCGGAACCGGCTTCCTGCCCGATTGGCAGAATCCCGCGCTGGAAAAACCGGTCCGGTGCTTTTTTTTGAAACTGTCGCCTTTTCAGCCCGAGATTGGCCAGTGGCACGCCCACGAAAAAGGCGAAAAAAAATCCGATCGCGGCAAAGCTCAGTCCAATGGTGGATGCATCGGCAAACCCGTAGGCCTCCCAGGCCCGGCCCAGGGAAAGCGCCTGGCCGGGACCCTCGTTAAAGGCCAGGGGCACCAGGAACCCGAAACTCTCAAACAGGTGCACACCCGCTAATGCGAAGAGAAAGACAAAGCCGGCCCCCACCAGGGCCTGCAGCGTAAAGGTTGCGGCCTGCAGCAAGGCCATCCACGCAGATCCCCTGAATATCACGGCCGGCCTGCCCGCTTTCCCAGGTTCAAAGGCGGGCGGGGTAAGCCCCACGGAAATAAAGGAGATATTGAAAAAGTGGTAGGCAAAGGCCTTGATCAGCTCTGCATCCAGGCCGAATCCATGCAGGTTGATCACCCCGAGTCCGACAATCCCCCCGATCAGGCTGGCGGGAAACAGCATTTTCTGAAGAAATCCGACCTGGGCCCGCAACAAAACGCCGGCAAGCAGCAGGACAGAAAAGAAACCGAACAGCAGCAGAGGTTCAAAGGCAAACGGCGGCGTCATTTACAATCCCTTCGTTTGTGCTGCATGTGATCACCTCAGGGGTGAAAAAAGTTGTTTGTCACCTCCAGCAGGATCTTTTCCCGCCAATCCGGGGGCATGGCATCAAGCACCTCGTTGATGGCGGCAGTGCGCTCCGGGAGTTTTCCGTCTTGCATGCCGGCAAGCGACATTAACGCGTCCACGTTGTCGAGCATGTTTTCGCCCTGCTTTTCCATCATTTCCCGTACCCCGGAAAGAAGCTCTCCCGCGGGCAGGGTTTTGGCCTTTTCCACGCTGTCTGCCAGATCAGCGGCAAAATCTTCGGTTTGCTCCGCGTTGGAAAGATTGACGGAAAGATGGATATTGGCCGGGGTATTGTCATAGGAAAACGAGGGCTGGATATACCATCCCCGGATCCGCATTTCGTCAATGATGTGAAAGATATTGACCTGCCCGGAGGAAAATGAAAGCAGGGTCATTTCCGGATTGCCCAGGATGTAGAGCTCCGGGACGGCTTCAATAGCCTGCCGGATTTTGCGGGTGGCTTCAAGTTTTTTTTCGGCAAAGGCCAGGTATTTTTCATCGCCCACGTAGTGGAGCACGGCCCAGGCCGCGGCAAGCGGCCCGCCGCTCTTGGTGCTCTGAACCGTGGGGTTGATCATGGTATATCCCAGCCACCGGGAAAAGGCAAACATCTGGAATTTGCGCAGCCCGGGATCCCTGTAAAGAATAACAGAGGCGCCCTTGGGCGCGTATGCGTACTTATGCAGATCCACGGACAGGCTGCTCACCCCGGGCAGGGAAAAGTCAAAATCCGGCACCGGGCATCCCAGCCGTTTGCAGTACGGCAGGAGAAAGCCGCCCATGCAGGCATCCGTATGAAACCAGATCTTGTTTTCCCGGGCCAGTTCCGAAAGTTCGGCAATCGGGTCAATCACTCCCTGGGTATAGGTGGGTGCGGATCCGGCCATGAATATAGTGTTTCCGGTGATGTGCTTTTCAATCTCTTTTGCATCCGCCTGAAAGGTGCCGAGGTCCACGGAAACGGTCTTTGCGCGGATGCCGAAATAGTGGGCGGCCTTGTGAAAAGCCGCATGGGCGGTACTCGGCAGGATCATTTCCGGTTTTTCAATCTCCGGGCGGTGCTCGCGGAAGTAATCCCGCGCCGCTTTCACCGCCAGGAGAATGCTTTCCGTGCCGCCGCTGGTAAAGTTGCCCACCACCTGATCCCCGCCCCGCAGGTGGGTGCGCATGATGGCGATCAGATCATTTTCCAGCCGCAGCAGGCTGGGATAAACCGTGAAATCCAGGGCGTTTTCCGTTAAAAACCGGTTGTAGACCTGCTTGGCAAAATCCAGGATTTCGGCTCCGGGGTCGAACACGTAACCGAACACCCGGCCCGAAGCCCAGTCCACGTCGTCTTTTTTGCATGCATCCAGCCGCTCAAAGATTTCGCTGCCGGAGATCCCGGAATCCGGAATTTTCATGTTATCCCCCTTGATCGGCCATAGGCGCCTATTTCGCGTTTAAATGGCTGTACTTGGAAAGGTATCGCACCGGCGGTTTCAGGGCGTCCCTGCGAAAGGGCTCTGCGAGCACCTTTTCCCCGCCCTGGATTTTCGCGTTGATCACGCAGGGTTTTTCCGCGGCCACGGCCTCGGCCACCGCCTGGACGACATCCTCAGGGGTTTCCACCGTGTAACCGTTTGCACCCATATCCCGGGCAATTTGGGCGAAATCCGGGCTCTCGCGCAGGTTGGTCCCCACAAACCTGTCGTCATAGTAATCGATCTGGTTTTTCTTTTCCGCGCCCCATTCATAGTTGTTTGCCACCACCGCGATCAGCGGGATGTTTTCCCGGACCGCAGTCATGACCTCGGCAAGACCGGAAATCCCCCAGGCCCCGTCGCCCTGGAAGGCAAACACCGGCTTGTCCGGCCGGCCGATCTTGGCCCCCATTGCCGCGCCATAGGCAAATCCGCAGTTGCCCCAGCTCAGCGCAGCGATGTGCTGGCGGACATCATTGAACGTGAAATACGCGTTGCACATGGAAGAGGTGTTGCCGATGTCCGTGGAGACAATGGCGCCATCGGGCATGGCTTCGGCCAGGGATTTTAAAAACGCCCGCGGATGCATGGGCGTCTGCGTTACCGAAGACCAGGAATCCAGCTCCTGTGCCCACTGATCCTTTTCTCGTGCAATTTCGGCAAGCCGCTGCTTGGCCTGCGCAGGGCCGCCCATGGCCGATTTCAGCGCGGCCAGCAGCTCCGCCCCGTATTCCCTGACATTGGCTGCACTGGCCACGTCCACTTTTCTGCCCAGGCCCAGGGCCCGCGCGTTTGCGTCCACCTGGATAATTTTCGCCTGTTCGGGCCAGTAATCCATGTCGTACTGGGGCAGGGTGCCAAAGGGCCCCAGGCGGCAGCCCAGGGCGAGCACCACGTCGGCCTTGGAAAGAATCCGCATGGCCGCCTTGGACCCGCAGTACCCGATGGGGCCTGCGGCCAGTTCATGTGCGGCCGGAAAGGAATCATTGTGCAGGTAGCTGTTGACCACCGGGGCGTTGAGGTATTCTGCCAGGGCCCGGGTTTCGTCCAGGGCATTTCCCTGGCTGACCCCCCCGCCGGCGATGATGACCGGGTACTCGGCCTTTGCCAGTATCTGCGCGGCTTCCTGTATGGCCTGCCTGGAGCCCGGCCCCCTGCTGATCTCCAGGGAAGGATAAATCTCATCGGTGAGTTCGCCGTAGAAATAATCCCTGGGGATATTGAGCTGCGTCGGTGCATTTTCCAGCTTGGCCATGTAAAAGGCCCGCCGTGCCAACTCGGCCATGCGCTCCGGCCGGTTGACCCGCACCTGGTAGGTGGTCTGCTCCCGGAACCAGCCCATCTGGTCGAGCTCCTGGAAGCCGCCGTTGCCGATTCCCATGGAACCCGCCTCCGGGGTGATGGCCACTACCGGTGAGTGAGCCCAATAAGCCGCGGTAATGGCGGAAACGAAATTGGCTGCTCCCGGACCGTTTTGCGCGATGCACGCCTGGGGGCGTCCCGTCACCCGGGCCAGTCCGTCTGCGGCGTGTCCCGCTGCCTGTTCATGGGCCACGGACACAAACCTGATGCCTGCTGCGGGAAAAAGATCCAGTGCATCCATGTAGGCCGATCCCACGATTCCGAAAACCGTGTGCACGCCTTCGGCCACCAGGGTTTCAACCAGGGCTTCGCTCGGCGTCATTTTGTATCCTGCCATTTACTTCCTCCTGATACTGTCGATTAATTTGTCTACACTGTATTGAAAAAAAGTATCAAAATCCTCGCTTTCAAGCATCGTACCCCGCAATTTTCGCACCTGGATCAATCCGTGTAGCGAGGCCCAGAAAAACATGGCAAAATTGCCGGGGTAATCTTCAACAAAAACCCCTTCTGCAACGCCCCGAGAAACGGTATTGGCAATGTTTTCCAGGATCATGGCCCCCTTGGAATCAATGGTGCGCTTTTCATTTTCAGAGAAAAAAACCTGCGGAGAGGAAAGGAAATAATTAATCACGTCAAAATAGTCCTTGTGCTTCCGGCTGAACCGGTAATAGGCCGATGCGCCCTTTTTAAGGCGCTCCCGGCAATCGGTGATGCCCTCGGTCTCGGAATTCACGTATTCGTGCAGGATTTCAAGGCCCTCCTGTTGGAGCGAGGCAAAGATTTCCTCTTTGTTTTTGAAATAAAAATAAATGGAGCCGATGGAAAGCTCGGCCTTCCTGGATATCTTGTTTACCGAGGTCTTGGAAAACCCTTCCTTTAGCAGCAGCGCCCTGGCGGCATTTAAAATCTGGGTCCGGCGCTGCATTTTCTCCCGCTGTCTTCTTTCCTTTTGTCCCATTTTCCTTTTTCTTTCGAAATACTTGGTGCTTCCGCCTACAGTTCCATTAGCTGCCCGCCGGTAACATTGACGGCCTGCCCGGTGATATACGAGGACGCATCAGAGGCCAGAAATGCCACCAGCTCGCCGACTTCCGCCGGATCACCGATCCGGCCCAGGGGAATGGATTGGCACATTTCCTGTTCCCGCGCTTCGGGCGTGGTGTTGAAAAACTGCGCTTCCAGGCCGAAACGCCATTTTTCGATATCTGTCATGATCTGGCCCGGGCACACGGCATTGACCCGGATGCCGGCGCCAGCCAGCTCTTTTGCCATGGTCTTGGTCAGCGTGATCACCCCTGCCTTGGCCGCGGCATAGGCGGAATTAAACAGCGGCGGCACCTTGCCGGCCCGCGATGCGGTATTGATGATGCATCCGCCGCCGCTTTTCTTTATCACCGGGATCGCGGCCTTAGACACCCGGAAAACCCCGTGAAGATTGATATCAATAGTTTTCATCCACGCGGATTCGTCATAATTTTCCACGTCGCTGGGCACGCCGAACGAGGCCCCGGCGTTGTTGCACAGCACGTGAACCGCGCCGAATCGTTCTGCCACGGACTGCACCATTTCCGCCACCGACCGGGTATCACTCACATCCACGGCAACCGCCCGGCAGACCACGCTGTAATCCGCAGCCAGCTGCCTTGCAATTTCCTGCATCTCATCGAAAACCGCCGTACTGACCTGGCCTTCTTCCTGACAGGCCTTTCCCAGATCGGCAATTGCAATGTTTGCCCCGCATTCTGCCAGCTTCCGGGCAATGGCATAGCCAATGCCGGTTTTTTTGCCGGCACCCGTAACAACCGCCGTCTTACCCTGCAGATCCGTGTACATGCGCACTCCCCTGTATTTATTGAATACATCTCGATTTTAGAACTATATTCAAAATTCGAAAAAGTCAAGGGTTCTTTGCAGCGAAGCCCGTTGTTTTTTTGCAGAGCAGGTTCGCACTACACCGAGGCTTATAAAGCTTTCGGGTTTAAATGAGAGAACCTGCTGATGGGTTTGGCCAGGGGCGGACGGCGGGGATGATTTGTGAGATGCATTGAGCGCGCCAGCGGTCAGCATTCGAACAAATTATACCCGCCGCCCCGCCCCTGCGGAAAACCGGGAAGCTTGATGTTTTTTTGCAGGGCCTCACAATGTTGAAAGCTCCTGGGAATCCCCCGGTCTTCACCGCTGAGCCGCGTGCTTCGCTTGCCGGGGCAACCGCATGTCGCTGCACTCGGGCCGGGACACTCTCGCGCTCGCTTCGCGGCGGCTCGGCAAACTCGCCTGTCGGCTCAGACAAAGCCGGCCGCCTGCTCAGCTTCGCCAAGAGCTGCTCCGGCCCTCGTGCAATGCGCCATGCGGCAGCCCCGCCAACCTTCGCACGGGAAAACCATGCCGGGTTCCACAGCAGGCCCTTTTCCGGGTACCCCAATTCCAAGGGTTTGTCTTTGAATCCCAGGGCCTTTGAAGCCCTCCGATAATAGAGAGGGGAAGCCTGTCGCGGGGTTTGGCCAGGGGCGGACGGCGGGGATGATTTGTGAGATGCATTGAGCGCGCCAGCGGTCAGCATTCGAACAAATTATACCCGCCCTCCGTCCCCTGCGAAAAGCCGGGAAGAGTCGATTTTCCTTTTTGCAGGGCGCACCAAATTCAAAACCGCGGCTGCCGATAAACGATTTGGCCTCGTTGGTTTTGTAGTTATCGGTATCGGCCTTTTTCCTTCGATTTCGATCCCGATACCGATTAACGATACCGATCCTGAATTCGATGGTGGGAAAGGCAGGTCATCTTTCCAGAAAACCCAGCAGCCACTGGAGCCGGCCCGGCTTCTTGGAAACTGCGCCTTCCGGGCAGATCTCCAGGCAGCAATAGCACCGGATGCAGGCGCCGTAATCATATTGCGGTACAGGCTTGCCGTTTCTGGCCGGACTGATCGCGCCGGCCGGACAGATTTTTTTGCACTGGTAGCAAAGCGTGCACGCATTTTTGTCCGGTACCGGGCGCTCCACAAAAAGATCCCGGAAAGTCCGGGTATTCAAGGGCCACCGATCCGAGCCGGCAAACACGGAATCGCCGGCAGCCGGCACAAAATCCCGGACCTGCAGTTCTCCCACGGATCGGCCCACCACCTCGATGTCCTCCGGGCAACGCACCCCGTAACCCCTTTTGAACCCGTTGACAATGGTAGGCACCTTTTCAATATCCAGCCCGGCCAAGCGGGTGGCCGCATAATCCACGGCAATCGCGTCCGTACCCGCCAGCACCGCGCCCACTTGTTTCGAGCGGCCGGCCTGGCCCGGACCTTCGCCCTCCAGGGCAACAATGGCATCCATAATGTGCAGCATGGGTTTGGGCGGATCAAATCCAAAGGCCATGGCCCCGTACAAGTCAAGCAGAAAATCGGCAAAATCCGCATGCCCGGGCAGGCGCAGATGCATCTTGGATTTTTCCATGCCCGGCATGGCGCCCAAAAGGAGCTTGACCGCGCCCGTGATATACGTGATGCCATGGGTTTTCAGCTTGGGCAGGCACAGGATCATATCCGCATCAAAATACGCCGCGGAAATATCAATATGCTTGAATCGCGCAGCATCTTCAAAGTGCAGAGGGCGCACCTTTGACGGATCCGCGACCTCCACGTTTTCCGCTTCCACCACGGACGCATACCCGGTCTTTTTGATCACCCGCTGCAGGGAATACACAGCCGGGGAGTCCACCAGGACAGGCGTGCCCCCGTACCGCCTGACCAAACGAACCGCGGCCCTGAAAAACTCCGGATGGGTAATAACTGCCTGATCGTCTTTTGCCACGGTCAACAGATTGGGCTTGACCGCAACGCGGGCACCGTTGAAACGATCCGGTGCAAACCCGATATCCGAAAGACACTGTTCAATCGTGCCGCTAATCGCATTTTGCGCGTAGGTACCGCATTTTGCCACCGACACCGGTACTGCCATGAAATACTCCTTTTCGGTCCGGCTGCCCCCGGATCCGGCATGGCCGGAGAGTATAATAATTTGACATCAGCGTCGATTCAAGATATCAATTTTAATGAAACATGGCAAATTCGCGGACAGCTTTTCACGGCGCCGCCGCCTCAGCCACAGGCTTCCCTGCACTGCAGACAAATAAACAACAAGCTGGACCCGGAATGGACGCATCCACACGGAATTTTTTTAACAAAATCGCCAGGGCCGGCTCGGTCAACCCGTTTACAGACGAGCATACCGAGCTGGAACTGGAAATCAGCGGACTTTCGCCCGAGGCCTCGCGGGGCGAGCGGACCGAGAAAATATTTTACGAGCTCGAAAAACGCATCTCCCAGCTCACGGAAAAGGGCCACGGCCACATCAATGCGTTCAAGGGCGAGGACAAGGAATTGATGCGGCGCGTGTTTCTCTATGAGCTCTTCTACCGGTTCAAGGATCAATACGACCAGTTGATCCAGAGCCAGATCGTAGCCGGGGACACGCCCGTGCGGATCCCGTTTTTCAATGACGTGCATGAAGCCATGGAAGCCCGGGGGTTTAACGAAGAGGAGTTCAGGCATTACTTCGCCCTGGCCTTCCAGCTCAGGCGGGCGTTTTACTTCATCGACCGGGGCCTTGTGGGCAGCAGTCCCTCAATGAAACACCTGCGCCTGTCGTTGTGGAAAAACATATTTACCCACAATCTCGAACTCTATGACCGCTACCTGCGAAACCGGATGGAGGATTTCTCCACGCTGCTGCTCGGAGAAACCGGCACCGGCAAGGGTTCTGCGGCACTGGCAATCGGCAGGTCCGGCTATATTCCACTCAACAAGCGCTGGAAAAGCTTTACCGAAAGCTTTACCCGGTCCTTTGTCTCTTTGAACCTCTCGCAGTTTCCCGAAACCCTGATCGAATCTGCGCTGTTCGGGCACAAAAAGGGGGCGTTTACCGGGGCGGTGGAAGATTACCAGGGCGCATTTGAATCCTGCAGCCCGTACGGCGCCATCCTGCTCGATGAAATCGGCGAGGTCTCAGAACCCATCCAGATCAAACTCCTCCAGGTTCTCCAGGAGCGCATCTTCACGCCGGTGGGCTCCCAGAAACAAAGCCGCTTCAAGGGCCGGGTCATTGCGGCCACCAACCGGTCCTTAGAAGACATCCGGGACCGGAAAATCTTCCGTGATGATTTCTACTACCGCCTGTGCTCGGACGTAATCACCGTTCCCCCGCTGCGCCGCCGGATCCAGGAAAACCCGGAAGAACTCGACCTGCTGCTGAACTTTACCGTGGAGCGCCTGGTGGGCAAGCCGTCGCCGGAACTCGTGGAAATGGTACGCAACGCCGTGGACCAGGAAATGGGCGAGGACTATCCCTGGCCCGGCAACGTGCGGGAATTGGAGCAGTTTGTCCGCAGGATCCTGCTGAAGGGCACCTACAGCGGAGAACCCGCCTTTGTCAGTGGAGAACTCGACCGCCGCCTGATCACCGGCATTGAACAGGGCAACATCAACGCCGCATCCCTGATGTCGGGCTACTGCTACCTGCTTTACCAGCGCCACAACAATTTCGAGGAAGTGGCCCGACGAACCGGCCTGGACCGCAGAACGGTCAAAAAATACATCCAGGAGTGGGAAACCGCGGACAACGAGGAAACCGTTTCATAACGGTCCTACGGGGTTTCGCTGTGGTATTGCTGCAGCGACTTGGTGACCGGTTCACCACTTCTGCGCGCGGCAATGCCCTTGGCCGCGGCAGTGGCCGCAGCCGTGGTCGTGATATAGGGCGCCTTGAACCGAATGGCGGTCTTGCGGATATAGGAATCATCCTCCTGGCTTTCCCTGCCCGCCGGAGTATTGATCACGAGCTGGACCTCCCGGTTCTTGATGGCATCCACGATATCCGGCCGGCCGTGGCCGAGCTTCTTTAGCACCTTTGCGGCGATCCCGTGCTTTTCCAGAAACGCCTGGGTTCCCTTGGTGGCATAAATGGTAAAACCTAGATCTGCAAACAGGCGCGCCGGCTCCACGACACTGCTTTTGTCCGGGTCGGCCACCGTGATCAGCACGCTTCCTTCCACGGGCAGCGGCGACTGCGTGGCTTCCTGGGCCTTGAAAAACGCCATGCCGAAGGAATCTGCAATCCCCAGGACCTCTCCCGTGGATCTCATCTCGGGTCCCAGCAGCGGATCCACCTCCGGGAACATGTTAAACGGAAAAACCGCTTCCTTGACCCCGGCATGGGAAATCATGGGCCGCTGGAGGTTGAAGTCCGCCAGTTTTTCGCCCAGCATTACCCTGGTGGCGATCCGGGCCATTGCAAAACCGCAGACTTTTGAGACCAGGGGCACGGTTCGCGAGGCGCGGGGATTGGCCTCCAGGATATAGACCATGTCGTCGGAAATGGCATACTGGATGTTCATCAGGCCGATTACGCCGAATTCCACTGCCAGCCGCCGGGTATAATCGATAATGGTCTCCACGTGCTTCGGCGGGATGCTCACCGGCGGAATCACGCAGGCCGAGTCCCCGGAATGGATCCCGGCCAGCTCGATATGTTCCATTACCGCCGGCACGAATGCGTCGGTGCCGTCTGCGATCGCATCGGCTTCTGCCTCGATTGCCGATTCCAGGAACTTGTCAATCAAAACCGGGCGTTCCTCGGAGACCTCCACGGCTGCTGCCAGATACCGCTTTAACATCTGCTCATCCATGACGATCTCCATGGCGCGCCCGCCCAGTACGTAAGAGGGCCGCACCATGAGCGGATAGCCGATTTTTTCGGCCACGGCCAGGGCTTCTTCAAAAGAGCGGGCCATGCCCGATTCCGGCTGCGGAATACCGAGCTTGCTCACGATCTGGTGAAATTGATCCCGGTCTTCTGCCGCATCAATGGTTTGCGGAGAAGTGCCCAGGATTTTCACGCCCGCGGCCTCGAGCTGAGATGCGATATTCAGGGGGGTCTGCCCGCCGAACTGCACGATCACGCCCTCGGGTTTTTCCTTTTCATAAATGGAGAGCACGTCTTCTGCGGTCAGGGGCTCGAAATAGAGCTTGTCCGAGGTGTCGTAGTCCGTGGAAACGGTTTCCGGGTTGCAGTTTACCATTATGGATTCATAGCCGGCCTCCCGCAGCGCAAATGCCGCGTGCACGCAGCAGTAGTCAAACTCTATGCCCTGGCCGATGCGGTTGGGCCCGCCGCCCAAAACCATGATCTTCTTTCTGCTGCTGACCGCTACCCGGTCTTCGGCATTGTAGGTGGAATAATAATACGCGGCATCCGCCACACCGGATACCGGTACTGCGTGCCATGCCTCGGTCACGCCCAGCGCCTTTCTTCTGTCCCGGATTTCGACTTCGCCCATATCGAGCAGTCTTGCCAGGTACCGGTCTGCAAACCCGTCCTTTTTGGCCTGCACCAGCAGCTCATCTGGCGGCAGCTGCCCGCGGTACTTCAGGATCTGTTCTTCTGTGTCCACCAGTTCCTTCATCTGCCGGATAAACCAGGGATTAATCCGGGTCAATTCAAAGAGACGGCTGATTTCGGCGCCTTTGCGGAGCGCCTCGTACATGAGAAACTGCCGCTCGCTGGTGGGCGTGGCCAGCATGTCGAGCAATTCGTCCAGGGTTTTTGTGTTAAAATCCCTGGCAAAGCCCAGCCCGTAACGGTTGATCTCAAGGGAGCGGATTGCCTTCTGAAGGGCCTCCTTGTAATTCTTGCCTATGCTCATGACCTCGCCCACCGCCCGCATCTGGGTACCGAGCTTGTCTTCGATCCCGGGAAATTTTTCAAAGCCCCACCTGGCAAATTTTACCACCACATAATCACCGGACGGGGTATATTGCTCCAGGGTCCCGCTCCGCCAGTAGGGAATTTCGTCCAGCGTGAGGCCGCCGGCCAGAAGCGCGGATATAAAGGCAATGGGAAAACCCGTGGCTTTTGACGCCAGGGCCGAGGACCGGGAGGTGCGGGGGTTGATTTCAATCACCACCACCCGTCCGGTTTCCGGGTTATGGGCAAACTGAATGTTGGTGCCGCCGATGACCTCGATGGCCTCCACAATGGCATAGGAGTACTTCTGGAGCCTGTCCTGCAACTCCTGGGAGATGGTCAGCATGGGCGCGGTACAAAAGGAATCGCCGGTATGGATGCCCATGGCATCCACGTTTTCAATAAAGCAGACGGTGATCATCTGATTTTTTGAGTCCCGTACGACTTCAAGCTCCAGCTCCTCCCAGCCAAGTACCGATTCCTCCACCAGCACCTGGTTGATATAACTGGCGGCAAGGCCCCTTGCGGCGATTGTCCGCAACTCCTCAACATTGTAAACCATGCCGCCGCCGGTGCCGCCCATGGTATAAGCCGGCCGGATAACCACCGGGTATCCCAGGTCCGCGGCCACCGCCTCTGCTTCTTCCACGCTGGTAACCGCAAGGCTTTGGGGCATCTCGATGTCCAGGCGGTCCATGGTCTCCTTGAACGCGGTGCGGTCTTCACCGCGGGTAATGGCCTCCACGTTCACCCCGATCACTTTGACCTTGAACCGTTCCAGCACCCCCGAGCTTGCCAGCTCGGAAGACAGGTTCAGGGCGGACTGGCCGCCCAGGTTCGGCAGCAGCGCATCCGGGCGCTCCTTGTCAATAATCCGGGTCAGGGTCTCGACGTTCAACGGCTCAATATAGGTCACGTCCGCCATTTCCGGATCGGTCATGATGGTGGCCGGATTGGAGTTGACCAGCACGATCTCGTATCCCAGCGAGCGCAATGCCTTGCACGCCTGTGTGCCGGAATAATCGAATTCGCAGGCCTGACCGATAATAATGGGGCCCGATCCGATGATCATGACTTTGCTGATATCCGTGCGCTTTGGCATATCCACTCCTTTATCTGCAATCTTTATGATGTTGTCTTTAATAATAACTGCTGCCGTCCCAGCAATGGGTGCACAGCTTTTCCTTGGGCAGGCCGATGGCCGCCACCATGTCTTCGAGCCGCTGGTATTTCAGGGAAGTCAATCCGAGTTTCTCGCGAATCTTTTCCACCATATCTTCAGTTTTTTGCGCGTCCGGATCCGCATACCCGTGGATGGCCTCTTCGCGCTCTGCGCCCTCCAGGTCATAGATGGCCTTGCGCCCGGCAAGATCCAGAGTGGAACGGGATGTGGAAAAGTTTAAAAACAGGCAGGGATAAACCAGGGTGGGGCACGCAATGCGCATATGTACTTCTTTTGCGCCCGCATCATAGAGAATCCGGACGTTGTCGGTTAACTGCGTGCCCCGGACAATGGAGTCGTCGCAGAAAAGCAGGCGCTTGCCGGCAATCAGCGCAGTGACCGGTATGAGCTTCATGCGCGCCACCAGATCCCGGTCCTGTTGGTTCTGGGGCATAAAACTGCGGGGCCAGGTGGGCGTATATTTGACAAAGGGGCGCATGTAAGGGATTCCCTTCTCATTGGCATAGCCGATGGCATGCCCGATGCCGGAATCGGGTATGCCGGAAACCGTATCCACCGGGATATCGTCATCCCGGGCCATGGCGTGGCCGCACCGGTAACGCACGGCCTCCACGGATATCCCCTCGTAGCTCGATGCCGGATACCCGTAATACACCCACAAAAAGGCACAGACCTGCATGTGGTCTCCCGGCGGACTGACCGTCTCGCAGCCTTCGGGCGTGATCAGGATGATTTCCCCGGGCCCCAGGTAGTGCGCCACCTCGTAGCCGAGATTGAACAACGCCGTGGTCTCGGATGTAACACCATAACCGCCGTCTTTTTTGCCCAGCACCAGAGGGGTTCGCCCCAGCCGGTCGCGGGCGGCGTAAACCCCTTTTTCCGTCAAAAGCAGCATGCTGCAGGAACCCTGCACCTGCGCCTGCGCGCTTTTGATGCCGTCCACGAAATTGCTTCCCTGGCTGATCAGCATGCCCACGAGTTCAGTGGGGTTGACCTCGCCTTCGCCGGCTTCGGAGAAATGAATGCCCCGATTAAAGGCCTCGGCGGCCAGCTCGGCCCGGTTGTTGATCTTCGCCACCGTGGCGATGCCGAAAGTCCCCAGGTGGGACCCGATAATCAGTGGCTGGGAATCATTGTCACTGATTACGCCGATACCCTTGTTTCCCTCCAGGTTCGGCAGCTCGGTTTCGAATTTCGTCCGGAAATAGCTGTTTTCAATATTCTTGATGGCCTTTGCCATGCCCCTGCTGTTTTTCACAGCCATTCCGCCCCTTTTGGTGCCCAGGTGGGAATGATAATCCGTTCCGTAAAACAGATCCATGGTGCAGTCCGATTTCAAGGCGCATCCGAACAGTCCGCCCATATCTGCCAGTTCCTCCGTACCCCTGTAAAATGGTTTTGGTCAGCCGGAATTTTTCCGTCTGAACATTTTCAGCGTATCCTGTTTACGGGTCTCTTGCGCAAATGGCAAGAGCGGATCTCAAAAATCGGCTTCGGCGATCCTTGGCCTTCGATATCGTATTGTTTGAATCTGTTCAACATATTTATTATACTCAAATCCAATAGATCCCGGCATGAACATAAAAACCCCACAAGGAGGAGATCATGGCACTTTACCTGGTTCAGCACGGAAAGAATCTGTCAAAGGAAATCGATCCGGACCAGAGCCTGTCCGAGGAAGGCACCAGAGAAGTCCAGCGCATCGGGGATACCGCGCAGTCCTACCACGTCCTGGTGGGCCGCATCCGGCACTCCGGGAAAAAACGGGCACAGCAGACCGCAGAGATATTTGCCCAAAAGCTTGATGTCACGGATGTGGCTGAAGCCGAGGGCCTCAAGGCCCTGGATGATCCCGCGGAAATTGCAAAAACCCTCAATAACGGGGAAAACCTGATGCTCGTGGGCCACCTTCCCTTCATGGAGCGCATGGCTTCCTATCTGACAACCGGTTCCACAGACTACACGGTATTCAAGTTCCAGAACGGCGGCATTGTCTGCCTGGACAAGCTGCCGGAATCGGATTACTGGGCGGTCATGTGGGCCCTGATGCCGCACATTGGCTGATCCGCCGATGATGCATAAAAACATTATATTGATTTCACGCCCGAATTTTGGCACATTATATTTTTTATACAAAACGGCACGTTTTAATACGGCAGTCTGCGGCTGCATCGGTTTATTCACTGAAGAAAAAGGAAGACATGCATGGACTTGGAGGTGTTGCGCAAAAAGCAGCCGGCTGAAGTGGATCTGGAGCTCGTCGGAGCGCTCATCGCCCGAACCCAGAAGGAAAACGGCGAAATTCCATGGCACCCGGGCGGCAAGACCGACCCTTGGGATCACGTGGAATCCGCCATGGGGCTTGCCGTCTGCGGATATCTCCGGCAGGCCCGCCTAGCCTATCAATGGCTCGCAGACTGCCAGCTTTCAGACGGCAGCTGGTATGCCGCCTACCAGGACGGCGCGCCGCTGGACAAAACCCGGGACACCAATGTGACCGCCTATATCGCCGTGGGCGTATATCATTATTACCTGATGACCGGAGACCGGGATTTTCTGGAACAGATGCGGGAGCCGGTCAGTTCGGCCATCGACTTTGCCCTCGGACTGCAGGCCAAAACCGGGGAAATCTACTGGGCCAAGAACCCGGACTTGGAAATCGACCCCATGGCCCTGCTGACCGGTTCGAGCTCCATTTTCATGAGTCTCAAGTGCGCGCTGGCCATGGCAAGGGAACTCGGCTTCCAGAGAGAAGACTGGAAAACCGCGGCCCTGAAACTCCAAAAAGCCATCGGCAGCGGATATCACCTTTTTAATATTGCCAAGTCCCATTATTCCATGGACTGGTTTTACCCGGTCCTGTGCGGCGCATTGACCAATGAGGCCGCGCGCAAGCGCCTGGACCAGTACTGGAAAAAATTCGTGGTGGAGGAAATGGGCGTGCTTTGTGTTTCCAACCGCCCTTGGGTGACAATCGCCGAAACCTGTGAACTCGTACTTGCGCTGGCGGCCACGGAAAATAAAAATATCGGCGAAATCGTGTTCAACTGGATGCATGAACGCCGATTCGAGGACGGAACTTACTGGTGCGGATTCACTTATCCGGACATGGTCATCTGGCCGGAGGAAAAAATCACCTGGACCAACGGGGTCCTGTTGATGGCCGCAGACGCCCTGTACCACCTGAGCCCGGCCAGCCGCCTGTTTAACCACCAGTTCTGGCGCGAGTCTGCCGTGCTGGAATAAATCCGCTCATTGCCATGGATTGTTTCGTTGCGAAAAGAACATCGGCCCTATTTTGTCAAACGCGCATATCTGAATTTCCAGAGGCTGTACACGAAATATTTTCTCAAGCCCCAGCTCGATGCACTGGGCCCGGGCTATACGTTTGTCCATCCCTGGAACGTCAAAATTTTCGGCGCGCCCATCACCATCGGAAGCCACGCCAATATCCTGACCACCCCGGACAACAAGGTCCGGCTGACCGTGTGGCCGGAAAAAAAAGGCATGGGAAAAATCGCCATCGGCGATGCCTGCCTGATCTGCCCCGGGGTCCGCATCAGCTCGGCCGCGGAGATCGTGATTGCCGATTCCTGCATGATGGCAAGCAACTCCTTTATTACGGATGCGGACTGGCACGGCAGCTATGACCGGGTACGCACCCTCGGATTGCCGGAGCCCGTATACATCCGGGAAAATGTCTGGCTCGGGGACGGCGCAATCGTGTGCAAGGGCGTCACCATTGGAGAAAACAGCATTATCGGTGCGGGCTCCGTGGTTGTGCGCGACATCCCGCCAAATGTGATTGCCGCAGGCAACCCGGCGCGGGTGGTGCGCGAACTGGACACTTCAGAACCGATGGTTACCCGGGCTTCCTGGTACGCCGAAACAGCGGACATGGAAGGGGAACTCGACCGCATGAACCGGGAAAACCTGGCCGGCAACAGCCTGCTCTACTGGCTCAAGACGCTGGTCGCACCGGGCAATAAAGATTAAATCCGAAATTCGAATATCGAAATTCGCGCAAAGCATTCCATCGGGATAAACAGCTTTCAGGGAAATCCTTTTTTGCGCTTTAACGAAATTGCACTTCGTTGCCCTGACGGCGGTGCGGAAAAGCGGGTTTCCGAGCGGAAATTGAGGCGCAAAGAGGCTCCTGGAGCGAGGAAACTCCTTTTTCGCACCGCCGATCAGCCAAGGTGGTTACGAATTTCGTGTTTCGAAATTACTTCCGACACCCTGTACAGCTCTTGAATATAAATACATTCTATTTTATTTTGGAAAAAAACTTACCTGTGTGAGGTTTTATGGCTTCGGAAAACGACATCGTATTGATCTACCACGAGGACCAG
>JBKHJS010000009.1:0-38157 GCA_046537995.1 Desulfobacterales bacterium | reverse complement strand
TCAAGCCGGAACTCTTCTGGCTGACGGTCAAGTACCAGCACATCCTGCCCCTGCCGGGGGTATGGGAGCATCCGCCGCTTCGGGTTAACCTGATTTACGCATAACTTACACCTACCTAAATTGAGCGCGCTAAATTTAGGTTACAATTGTTTGAGCATGGCGGTTTCGTCGCAGTCCGGGAATTTGACGCAATGGATGCAGTCCGCCCAGATCTTGATGGGCAGTTCGGCCTTGTCAATGACGATAAAGCCGAATTTCTTGAAAAAGTCCGGGCGGTAGGTCAGGGTGAAAAGTTTTTTGATCTTGTATTGCCGGGCCTCGTCAAAAGCGGTTTCCACCAGCCGGGTGCCGATTTTTTTGTTGATATGCGACTCCACCACGGCAAGCGAGCGGATTTCTGCCAGGTCTTCCCAGCAGAACTGCAGTGCGCAGCAGCCAAGGATATGCCCGTTTTCCGGTTCCTCCCAGACGGAGAAATCACGCACGTGATCGTATAAGCGGCTCAGGGGGCGGGCCAGAAGATCGCCCTTGCTGCCGAAATGCTTTAAAATGGCGTGAATGGTTTTTATGTCTTCGATGGTGGCCTTGCGTATCATAGGGCTTTGTTTAACGGTTGCATCCGTTTGAATCAAGCTTTTTGTTGGTTACGGTGCTTTTCTGATCCGTACGGTGATCCCTTTGTCCCCGGAGACCCGCTTGGCCGTATCCGGATCCATGCGCACCTGCTCAAGTTCGTCGGGAAAATCAAAGTATTGCAGGGGCTGATCCTCAAGTGCTTTTTTCATGAACGCCTCCCATATGGGCAAAGCGGCCCGGGCCCCGGTTTCGCCGGGGCCCAGCCGGGCATAATCGTCCCGGCCAACCCAGACACCGGTGACAATGGCCGGGGAATATCCAACAAAAAGCGCGTCCTTGTACTTATTCGTGGTGCCGGTTTTTCCGGCGACCGCCCGGCCGATATCCCGGGCCCGCCGCCCGGTGCCTTCGTTTATAACCCCTTTTAGCATATCGGTCATAACCGCCGCCCCGGTCCGGGACATCACCATGCGCCTTTGCGGTTTCGCCTCCCGGATCACCCGGCCGTCGGATCCGACCACCCGGATTGCCCCGTGAGGGTCGGCGAAACGGCCATGGTTCGGAAATACCGCGTAAGCGGCAGTCAATTCCAGCAGGGTCAATTCATGGGTACCCAGGGCCATGGACAGGTCTGGCGATAGCGGGGACGTGATCCCCATGTCCCGTGCAAAGTCGATGACGGCCGCAGGACCGAGTTTTCGTAGCATGCGCACGGCAGGGATGTTCTTGGAATGGGTCAGGGCCTTGCGCAGGGTGATTTCACCGGCGTAATCCCGGGAGAAGTTCTGCGGCATCCAGTCGCCGTCCGGACCCGCCTCGGAAAAGCTCACTGGCGAGTCCTGCAGCATCGTATCCTGCCCGAAACCGTGCTCCAGGGCGCAGGCATATAGAATCGGCTTGAACGCGGATCCGGGCTGCCGGCGGGCCATGGTGGCCCGATTGAACGGGCTTTCATGGTAATTTTGGCCGCCCACCATTGCCCGGATGCCGCCGGTTTGAGCATCAAGTGCCACCAATGCACCCTGGGGCGGGCTTCCGGTAGTACCGTTTTTTTTTATTCTGCCGGCCAGCTCTGATAAGCCTTTGTCCATGGCCTGTTCGGCCGCCTGCTGCAGTTTCCAGGAAAGGCTTGTAAAAACCGTAACGCCTCCTTTATAGAGCAGGTCCGAGCCAATGGCGGCTTCGACCCGCTGCTTGACGAAATCAACAAAATAAGGCGCCTTGGTTTTGCCGCGGTCGCCCTTTTCCGGCCGCGTGTAGGATTTGTCCCTGGCCCTGGCATAGGCTTCCGCAGAGATTCTGTCGGTTTGACGCATCTGCTGCAGCACGGTATTGCGCCGTTCTATTGCCAGTTCCGGGTCAATCAGCGGGGAATAGGCGGAAGGTGCCTTGGGCAGCCCGGCAATCATGGCGCATTCAGCCAGATTCAGCTCAGATACCGATTTGTTGAAATATGTCTGCGCAGCGGCTTCCACGCCGTAGGCGCCGTTGCCGAAGTAGACCTGGTTTAAATACAGCTCCAGGATTTCGTCCTTGGTGTAGCGCCGTTCCATCTGCAGCGCCAGGATTGCTTCCTTGAGCTTGCGTTCCAGGGATTTTTCCGGTGTCAGAAACAGGGTCTTGGCCAGTTGCTGGGTGATGGTACTGGCGCCCTGCTGAAAGGACATGGCCATGATGTCATGAACCATGGCGCGCAGAATACCCTTTAAATCCAGCCCGCTGTGCTCGTAGAACTTACGGTCTTCGGTGGCCAGCAGGGCGCCTTCCAGCCGGTCGGGAATCTGCTTGAGGGTCACCGGGATTCTTTTCTGCACGAATACTTCGGACAATAGCACCCCGTCTGCGGAGTATATGCGGGAGACCGAGGACGGGGAGAAGTTTTCCAGGCGCTGGATTTCCGGAAGATCCCGCATGGCGGTAAACACCGCGGCCGCCACCGCTCCGCAGGCCAGGGCGGCAAGTATCAGCAGGCTTGATTTGATCCAGAACGATTTTTTCATCATTTCGGCAAAATTTGCTTTCGGTCTTTTTCCCTTGACAGAGCGGCCCGGGCTGATTTATTTTCCTTGAACATAAAGGCGCGTAGCTCAGTTGGCAGAGCGCTACCCCGACACGGTAGAAGTCAGCAGTTCAAGTCTGCTCGCGCCTACCAGAAAATGCAAGGGTTTACGGAGAAAGTCAACCGTAAACCCTTTTTTTATGGTATCCGGTTTTTCCGCATCATCGGCCAGGGTGATATCATACATAAACTACGGGGTGCCAAAGGACCCGAAGCGCATCCTGCCCTTCATCCACGGCGGGTTGCCGATCATGGCCGTGGACTCGGTTTGGCCGTAAAAATCCCGGATTTCCGTGCCGGCGTATTTCTTCCACTGCTGTATGACTTCCGGGTTCAGGGGCTCTCCCGCGCTGACCAGCCTGTCCAGCCCGCTTTTTCCCCGAGCACGATTTTGACCTTCGGTGCGGCACCTGTTTTTTTGAGTGCCTAGTCAATGGTATCAGCCACGCTCTGGTCTGCGATCACGCTGTCGGGGGGATAGGTTTCAAACCGGAACTGCAGTTCGCGCACGGTCATGGAGGTGGCCGTGGGCACGCTGATCAGTCCGCCCTTGAGGCAGGCCAGGCTGGCAAACCAGGTTTCGGGCACGATGGGGATCATCATGTACATGTTGCAGCCCTGATCCACCCGGTTTCTGCGCAGGAAGTTCAGGCACCGGTTGCCTTCGGCCGCCAGTTGGCTGTAGGAAAACCGGCGTTCCTGCCCGGTTTCCATGTCCGCCCAGATCAGGACGGGATGATCGGGACGTTGCCTGACGTGAAGGCCCTCCAGGATTTGCTCGGCCCAGTTGGAATGCGCCGGCATTTCCATGTGGTTGAGCTTTACAAAAAAGGCCCGGGCCGCCTCCCGGCGGCTTTCCAGGTCTTCCATGGTGTTGAGGTCCATGGCTTCCTTGTAAAACTGTTGCATGCCCATTGATGCCTTCCTTTTGCATTGCTTGCGGCAAAAACTTGTGTGCTCCGGTTCTATATGCTAACGCAATTTCCACTCCGGGCTGCGTTTGTTTAAAAAGGCGTCCACGCCCTCGTGGGCGTCTTCGGTGCTGCAGAGCAGGGCGAAATGGTTGTTGACCATTTCATAAGCCTTTTCATATTCCAGGTCCTGCATTTTGTAGAAGGATTTTTTGCCGAGATTCACCGCCAGGGGGCTTTTTGCGGTGATTTTTCCCGCCAGGGCCAGGGTTTCGGACTCAAGGCTTTCCCCGGGCACGACATTGTTGATCAGCCCGATCCGCCACGCCTCGTCTGCATCAATCATTTCGCCTGTGAGCAGCAGTTCCAGGGCTTTTTTGCGGCCGATATTCCGGGACAGGGCCACGGCCGGTCCCATGCAGAAAAGCCCCACGTTGACAGCTGTTGCCCCGAATCGCGCGCCCCGGGCCGCCACTGCCAGGTCGGCGGAGGCCACGATGGCAATGCCGTTGGCCACGGCAAGATCCTGTACGCTGGCAATCACCGGTGTGCCCATTTTAGAGATGCGCACGCTCATTTCCTCCATGTGGCTGACCCACAAATAGTAGTCCAGCCCGTTTTTCCCTGCCAGTTCGTTGACATCAATGCCGGCGCAGAAAGCCTTTCCTTTGCCGCGGACCACGATTGCCCGAACGGTCGTATCTTCTTCAAAATCAGCCAATGCCTGGTTAAATTCCCCGGCCAGCGCTGAATTAAAGGTATTTAGCTGGTCCGGGCGGTTAAAGTTGATAAACCCCACAGAATCTCGAATCTCGGTTTCAATGGTCTCATATGCCATGATGAAATCCCCCGTGTCTGTTTCATTATTTCATTATTCCATTTTTCTATTTCTTCGGTTTCTTTCTGTCTCCCAGCACCTCATTGGCAATGACCATTTTCTGGATTTCCGAGGTGCCCTCGTAAATGGTCAGCACCCGGGCGTCCCGGTATAATCGTTCCACCGGGAATTCCTTGGTGTAGCCGTAGCCGCCGTGGATCTGCAGAGCCTGCCCAGTAACCCGGTTGGCCATTTCCGAGGCATACAGCTTGGCCATGGAGATTTCCTTGCTGCATCTTTCCCCCTGGTCTTTTTTGTCTGCGGCATTGAGCACGAGCTGGCGGGCGGCCTCCACGTCAGTGGCCATGTCTGCGATCATCCAACGCAGCCCCTGGTTCTGGGCAATGGGGCGGCCGAACTGAACCCGCTGCCGGGCATAATCGACGGCCTGGTCCAGGGCGGCCTGGCCAAGGCCCAGGGAAAGCGCGGCAATCCCGATCCGGCCGTCATCCAGTCCGGACATGGCCACGATAAATCCTTCGCCCTCGTTTCCCAGAAGGTGATCGGCCGGCACCCGGCAGTTGGTAAAAAGCAGGTCCGTGGTGTCAGAGGCGCACTGTCCCATCTTGTCCTCCAGCCGGCCGGTGGAAAATCCTTCCATGTCCCGGGTGACCAGGAAAGCCGAGATCCCCTTGTGCCCGGCTTCCGGGTCGGTTCTGGCAAGCACGATGAACAGTTGCGAGGTGGCCCCGCCGGTGATCCAGCGCTTGGTGCCGTTTAAAATGTAGCTGTCTCCCTGTTTTTCCGCCGTGGTCTGCATGGAGGCCGGATCCGAGCCTGCTTCGGGCTCGGACAGGGCAAAGGAACAAATGATGTCGCCTGCGGTCATGGGTTTGAGGTATTTTTGCTTCTGCGCTTCAGTGCCGAATCGAAGCAGGCTGCCGCAGCATATGGAATTGTGCACCGACATGATTACTGCGGTGGAGGCACAGGCATAGGCCACCTCGGTCATGGCCAGCACGTAGGAGACCGTGCCCAGTTCCTCCCCGCCGTATTGTTCGGGCACGAGCATGCCCAGCAGGCCCAGTTCCCCCATTTTTTTGAGGCTTTCGGCCGGGTACTCGTGGTTTTTGTCGCGCTCGGCGGCCAGGGCGGCCAGATCCCGGCGTGCAAATTCCCTGGCGGTTTTCTGGATCATATGCTGTTCCCGGGTCAGTTGCATTTTGACGCAATCCTTCCTTGTGGTGTTGGTTCTGGTTGGCTTGTTTGCTTCTTGTTGTCGTTAACTGGAAGTTTGGGCAGCACCCATTAAAAGCCCGGGTGCTTTTCCGCCTGATTCGCATGTGCCATGTTTTGGGGGGCGTTTGCCGCCCCGGCGGTCAATCCTTGGTTAACTGCACGGACATGCCGTCTTCCGAGATTTCGCGGATATTGATGCCGAAACGGTCAAAGGACTGCAGCAGGAGGCTGTTTGCCAGTTCCTGGGCGGTGCCCTCGAAGTCCACGGCAAGTGTTGCCGAATTTCCGGTCATCTCGGAAGTTTGTATGCTGGAGACCCCGGATTGATCCCGCAGCGCGCTGCGCAGGTCTTCGAGATAAAGCAGGACCGAGTCGCCCTGAACGCGAATCATGAACTGGTCGTCGGCTTGTTCGATATTGCGCCACAGGGGGGCGACCCTGTCGGCCAGGTTCTTGCCCGCCTGATAGGCCGCGTCCGCCAGGGCAGCATTGCCTCCCTTGTCCGGATCCTCGCCCACGGTCAGGGCACGTTTTTGCACGGTGGTCAGCGTCTTTCCTGTGCCGCCATTAATAACGCGCAGTTTCACATCCGCCTTGAATGTGCGGATGTTTTCTCCCATACGGTTGGAGGTGGCCTCGGCAACAGCCGTGCCCACAATGACGATGTCCGCGTTTAAGCGGTTGGCCAGCAGGGAAGCTTCATGATCCGAGGGTCTGGCGCCCGGATCAATGCCGGAAAACAGGTCCTCGGGAGACCCGTCGCCGGAATCGGGCTGCACGAGCGTAAAGCCTTCCTGGGTAAAGACCTGCTTGATCGGAGATACGGAAGCCGGCTGGGAAGAATCGGCATACCCCTGCTGCCACCAGTAGTCAAAGCCCAGGTCGTCGACGTTTTTTTCCGCAACCATCAGCAACACGGCAGGCATCTGATCCGATTCTGTCCGAATACCCGCCTGGCTGAAGGCCTGTTGAATTTTCTGCTTTGACACCGTTGCCTGGACCAGGACCTGGTAGTGTTTTTCACCCCGGAATTCCTTTAAAATGCGGTAACCCTGGACAAAGGCATCCTGCCGGGAAGAAAGCATCTCGGCAATTGTGTCGAAGTTTTCCGTCAGATCCCGGTTGGAAATCAGCTGCGCGGCCGCGGTCTGGACCGCCGAGAGCAGTCCCCGGGAAACCGCGGCGTTTTTGGCGCTGGCCACGTCGTCGTCTATCCGGCTGTCGCCAAAGGCGATAATGGTCTGCGGCTCTGCGGCGGCAGGGCCGCCGATAATTGCTCCGCCAAGTAAAACCCCGAGCATCACCAGCCCGGCAAAAACGCCTTTTTTCATAACGGGGGAAAACAAACTTGTCATGATCGCCTGTTCCTTGCTTTTTGATGCATTCAAAGACCCGAGCGCGGGTCACGATGTCCGGTTTAAGGCATAATCCGCCATTGTCAAAAGGATCTCGCGTTCGGTGGACGGGGCAAATATGTCCAGTTGTTTTTTTGCCTGCGCCAAGTGACCGGCGGCTTTTTTCTCAGCATACGCGAGTCCGCCGTATTTTTCAAGCAGGCTGAGCAGGGTGTTAAAATCGCCCCGGGAAAATGTTTCGTTGACAATGATTTCTTCCATGAGCCGCCGGTCGGCGCCTTCGGCCCGGCCCAGGGCGTAAATCAGCGGCAGGGTGAGTTTGCCCTCTTTTAAATCCGTTCCCACGGTTTTTCCCAGTTCGGCCGTGTCCGCCGTATAATCCAGGAGGTCATCGGCAATCTGGAAGACCAGTCCGAGATGCCTGCCATAAGCGGTAAGCGCGTTTTCCAGCGCCTCAGGGGCCCC
This sequence comes from Desulfobacterales bacterium, assembly GCA_046537995.1. GTDB lineage: Bacteria > Desulfobacterota > Desulfobacteria > Desulfobacterales > Desulfosalsimonadaceae > Desulfosalsimonas. The sequence goes on along the minus strand of JBKHJS010000009.1, from coordinate 30,735 downwards.
GGCGAGCAGGGCACCGGTGCGGCAGGCCCCCTGGATGAGGATCCCGGTTTTACGGCGGATAATGTCCATGTACTCGTCTTCTGTGATGTGAACGTCGCCTTTTTTCATCAGCTGAAAAATCTCGCCCTCTGACATCTCCTCTGTCATTTGCGAGACCACCTGGATGATTTTCGGGTTTTGGGTTTCGGCCACGGTGTGCAGTGCCCGGGCCAGCAGAAAATCGCCCACCAGCACCGTCACCGGCGCGCCGTAAATGGAATGGGCCACCGCCTTGCCCCGGCGCATGGAGGCCCCGTCGATCACGTCGTCGTGCAGCAGGGTGGCGGTGTGGAGAAATTCAAATGTGGAGGCGAACCTGGGGACAAAATCATTTTCATGACCACAGATACGTGCACAAAGTACTACCAGCAGCGGCCGCAGGCGTTTGCCACCGGAGAATATCAGGTGACCGGCGGTTTTGCGGACCAGTTCCAGGTGGGGATCAAGGTTTTTCACCAGTGCGGATTCAATGGCCGCCAGGTCGGAATCCACCCATTGGAGCAGTTTCTGTTTCAACCCGGTCATACCGGAACTCCTGTCAAATCGTATTCATCTGCACGGGTTATCTGAAGGTCCATATATGTGCCGATTTCCGCGGTGTTGGTTTCAATGAAGGTCACGCCGTCGACTTCCGGGGCCTGGTATTGGCTGTGGCCGTAAAAGCGGCCGTCATCGCTTTGTCCTTCGACCAGTACCCGCATGCGGCTGCCGATTTTTTCCTGGTTTTTGGCAAGAGAGATATCGGCCTGGCGCTGCATGACCAGGTCGTGCCGGTCCTGTGCCGCTTGTGCGGACACGTGGCCGTCCAGGCGGTGTGACGGCAAGTCATCGGCATCCGAATAAATAAAGGCGCCCAGGTGGTCGAATTCCACGTGCTCCACGAATTCTATAAGCGCCTCAAAATCCTGAACGGTTTCTCCGGGAAAGCCGACTAAAACCGTGGTCCGCAGCGAAGCATCCGGAAGCGCGGCGCGGATGCGGGCAAAACGTGCCAAAAGCGTTTCCCGGTCATGGTTTCGGCCCATGCGTTTTAAAATCCGGCCGCTGGCATGCTGGACCGGGATGTCCAGGTACGAACAAACGTTGTCATGCGCGGCAATCGTTTCCAGGAGCCGGTCATCGATTTTATCGGGATGGCCGTACAAAAAGCGGATCCATGTCTCCGGTGCGGCTTCTGCCGTTTTTTCCAGCAGATCGGCAAAGGACGCGTCCGTGCCGAAATCCGCGCCCCAGGATGTGGTGTCCTGGCCCACCAGCACGATTTCGGCAAAACCCTTATTTGCCAGCAGCGCGGCCTCCCTTGCCACGTCTGCGGCCTCCCGGCTCCGCAGGGGACCCCGGAGCTTCGGGATTATGCAGTAAGTGCAGTGCCTGCCGCATCCCTCCATGATTTTGATGTAGGCAGTGGGCCATGTATCATAAATACGCGGGGCATGCCAGGGGGCAAGCGCCAGTCCAGCAGGCTCCGGAAGCAGGCAGGTTCCGGTTGTCTGCGGGTTTTCAACAGCCTCGGCGATGCGGTCGTATGCGCCGGTACCCAGAAACACATCCACCTCGGGCAGGGATCGGGCCGTGTCCCCGCCGTATCTCTGCGGCAGGCATCCGGTCACGATCAGGCTCCGGCATGGGCCTTGCTTTTTCCAGGCAGCCAGTGTGAGGATCTCTTCAATAGCCTCGTCTGCCGCGGATTCTATAAATGCACACGTGTTGACGACAATCACCTCGGCCTCGGCCGGGGTTTTAGCAAGGGTGTGGCCGGTCTCTGAAAGTCTGCCGAGCATGAGTTCGCTGTCTACCTGGTTGCGCACGCACCCGAGGCTGGAAAGGTAAATATGCATGGGTCCGTTTGTTCGGTTACTCGCCTGTAAAGACTGGTTTGCGCTTTTCCGAAAAAGCGGCAATGGCTTCCATCAGGTCCTTTGACGGGATGATGTTGGCGCTGACCGATCCCACGTATTTCAGGCCTTCGTCCACGGTTTTGCCCACCCCGTAATTGAGCACGTCCTTGGATGCCTGCACTGCCAGGGGCGGATTTTCGGCAATTTGCCCGGCCAGGGCTTGTGCGCCGGCCATCAGGGCATCATAATCGGCAAATATATCGTTGACCAGCAGCATCCGGCCGGCTTTTTGCGCATCAAACTCCTTTGCCGTATATGCCAGTTCCCGGGCATACCCCTGGCCCACGATCTGCGGGATGCGCTGGAGCACGCCCACATCGGCCACAAATCCCACAGCCGCTTCCTTGAGGCAGAAAACCGCGTCTTGCGAACATATCCGGATATCACAGGCTGTAGCCATGTCAAGGCCCGCGCCGATGCAGTGGCCGTGAATGGCAGCGATTACGGGTTTTCTGCACCACTCGATGCAGGAGATGGCGTCCTGCATGGCATATATTTTCTTTAAAAGGTCCCACTTGACCCCGCCGGTCTGCCCGCTTTCCATGAGTTCGGGCAATTCGCCGGCCATGCCCATAAGATCGATGCCGGCCGAAAAGCAGGGACCGCGGCCGGAAATCACCACCGCCCGGATTTCCTTGTCCCGGTCCAGGTCCTGGAAAATCGGAATGCTTTCCTTCCAGGCCGGCGGGTTCATGGCGTTTTTCTTATCCGGCCGGTTGAGATATACCCAGGCCACCGGCGGCTGTTTTACCACTTCATAGAATTGATAGTCGCTCATCAAAACTCCTGTTGGTTTGGGTGTTGAGAGTTTATTTCCGCGGCCCGGCCGGCGTTTTTGACCTGTCGGCCGGATATCACTTGGTCATAAATCCGAAGCACGAAATCCGAAATCAGAAAGTGCAATGAGTTCTTCAATTCGCAAACTCCGCCAAAGACAAATACTTGTGGTTCTTTCTCAGTTTACGGGTTTCGAAAATTCGAAATTCGGATTTGTTTATCCCTTCGGGATGCTTCGCGCGGATTTCGAATTTTTAATCTATAATGTGATCTGATCCATAATGCAACAGTGGAAACAGTGTTTACACCCGGATTGACTCAGCGGCTGTCCTTTTCCCCCTCGTGTTTTTCAACGCTTTTTTCCATGCAGGTCTTACAGTTGGCGGCCGCTTTTGTGCCCTGCCGGTGGCGGGTGAATCCGTCGAGCCATTGCCCGTCGGTTCTGGGGCAGTCGTCAATGTAATCGATAAATGCCACTAGCCGATCCACAGCAGCCCGGTCCATGGCGTGTTCCATGCGGCAGGCGTTATGTTCTGCCGTTTCATGGCCGAGCTGGAGTACATGCACCAGGAAATTTTTGATTACCCGGTGTCTGCGGTCGATTTCCCCGGCAACCGCCGCCCCTTTTTTTGTCAGCGTAATAAAGCTGTAGGGCTCGTAGTTGATCAGGCCCTTTTCCGCCAGGCTTTTTAACGCCCCGGTCACCGATCCGCGCAGTACGCCCCGGTGCTCGGCAATGTCTTTGACCCGGGCCACCTTGTTGGTTTTTTCCAGTTCCAGGATGGTTTCCAGGTAATCCTCCAGGTTTTCAGATAAATCGATTCCTGTCATGGCAGACTCCTTTGGTCTTATTGCGTGTTGTTTATATACGATTTTTAGACTTAAGGCAAACAAAAGATGATTTTTTGAAAAAAGATGTTGACAGCAAATAATGTTTGGTCTACCAAACAAAAGAACAATTGTGTTTTTTTGTTTTGTGAATCTTATTTTTCCGGAGGCAGGGGTTATGCAGAAAATCAGCATGCGGCATATGAAGCGGCAGCAATCAGGAAAGATCACGGCAATCCGGGCCAGGGGCGAGCTCGGAAGGCGGATGCGGGATATGGGTTTGATGCCCGGCACCGTGTTTACGGTAAAGGCAAGGGCGCCGTTAAAAGATCCGGTGGCGCTTCGCATTGGGGGCTTTACGTTGACCCTTAGAAACAGCGAGGCGGATTTTATAGAAGTGGAGGTGGAATAATCCAGAATGAATCATACCATAGCATTGGCGGGAAATCCCAATTCGGGGAAGACAACCCTTTTTAACGCGCTTACCGGGGCGCGCCAACACGTGGGCAATTACCCGGGTGTAACGGTTGAGAAAAAAACAGGCGTCTATAAGATAAATGGCCTGGAGCTGACCCTTGTGGATCTGCCCGGCACCTATTCCATGACAGCCTATTCTCTGGAAGAGGTCATCGCCCGGGACTTTATCGCCACGGAAAAACCCGCGGTCGTGGTGGATATCGTGGATGCCGCAAACCTGGAGCGAAATCTTTATCTGACCCTTCAGATCATTGAAATGGGCGTGCCGGTCTGCATTGCCCTCAACATGATCGACGTGGCCGAAGGAAGGGGGGTTCGCATAGACGCAGCGCGCCTGTCCGAGCTGCTCGGAGTGCCTGTGGTGCCGACAGTGGCCAGAAGCGGCAGGGGCAAAAGGCAACTCATGGAAGCTGCAGCACATGCCGCAGACACTCCTTCGCGCGCAAAAGGACCGGAGGTTTCATACGGCGCAGACATTGACAACGCTTTGTCGGAAATGGAGCCCCTGATTTCAGAGGCGGGATTTCTTACACAATATTATCCTGCCCGCTGGGTGGCTTTAAAATACCTGGAAGCAGACGAACAGATAGTTTCCGCGGGGCACGCGGCAGACCCGGAGCTTTCTTCAAGGCTTGTACACACAGCAGACAGGGTGGCAGGCCACCTGAGCGCAACCCTGGACACGGATCCTGAATCGGTGATCGCGGATCAGCGTTTCGGGTTTATAAAAAGCATTATCCGGCAGGGCGTGGTGCATGTGGACAATGAGCAGAACCGGCTTTACCTGTCTGACAGGATCGACAGGGTGCTCATAAACCGGCTGGCAGGACCCTTGATAATGGCGGGCGTGGTTCTGCTGTTGTATCACTTAACGTTTGCCCTCAGCGAGGTTCCCGCAGCCTGGATGGAATCGGGATTCGCTGCGCTTCGCGGCCTGGCTGATGCGCATATGGCGGAAGGAATGCTCAAGTCCCTGGTGATTTCCGGAATTATTGACGGAGTGGGAGGCGTTCTCGGGTTCGTGCCGATTATCCTTTTAATGTTTGTCGGGATAACTATTCTGGAGGATTCGGGCTACCTTGCCAGGGTTGCTTTCATGCTGGACCGGGTGTTCAAGGTATTCGGCCTGCACGGAAGCTCTGTTATGCCTTTTATAGTCTCCGGCGGTATCGCAGGCGGGTGCGCCGTGCCCGGAGTGATGGCCGCGCGTACCCTGAAATCTCCCAAAGAGAGGCTGGCTACCCTGCTGACAGTGCCGTTTATGAACTGCGGGGCCAAGCTTCCTGTGTTCGCCCTTTTGATCGGCGCTTTTTTCGCGGGCTACAAGGCCTGGGTTATGTTTGCAGTCACTGTTATCTCATGGGCCGGAGCTCTGCTTGTGGCCAGGCTGCTGCGCATGACAGTGATCCGGGGCGAACCAACGCCTTTTATCATGGAGCTTCCGCCGTACCGCCTTCCCACGCTGCAGGGCGTAATAATCCATGCCTGGGAGCGGACATGGCAGTATATACGCAAGGCCGGCACGGTTATTCTGGCAATTTCGGTTCTGCTGTGGGCAATGATGAGTTTTCCGACCCTGCCGGAACAAAAGGCCGAGATGTTCGGCCCAGACCAGCAAGCCGAACTGGCGCGCGCGGAGCTTCAATATTCAGCTGCGGGCCGTATCGGCACCTCCCTTGAACCGGCAACCAGCATGGCCGGGTTTGACTGGCGCACCAATATTGCACTTGTGGGCGGGTTTGCAGCCAAGGAGGTTATTGTGTCCACCATGGGTACAGCTTATTCAATGGGAGAAGTGGATGCTGAAAAAAGCTCCGGGCTTTCTGCCAGGCTTTCGAAATCTGATCACTGGCGTCCGCTTACCGCTTTTGCCCTGATAATATTTGTGATGTTTTATTCTCCCTGCTTTGTTGCTGTGGTCTGCATCGCACGCGAGGCCGGATCATGGAAATGGGCGCTGTTTTCAATGGGGTTTAACACGGTGCTTGCATTTTTACTGGCTGTTGCGGTCTACCAGGGAGGAAGCCTTCTGGGTTTTTGACAGGTAATATTGATGGCGCCGTAATTTGACGGGGCTTGAAAAAAGGATTTCTGCCTGGAATTATAACCTTGTGGCCGTCCCGCTCCGCCTGTAGGCCGGATGTAACTCCTTTGCAAAGAAGTTAAACACGTGCTCCCGAAATTCTCGGATATTGGCGGCGATTTGGCTTCCGGTGGTGTGTTCCGGGGTGTCGCTTACGAACTTGAAGACATAGCAGGGGGTTTGGAATCTGCGGGCCGTGTGGATAATGGCTGCGCCTTCCATGTCTGAAAGTTCCGCCAAGTTAGAAAACCGTAGTCGTTCCTTTGGATCGATAACCGGTTCGTCACGAGTTGCCAGCCTTACGGTTGAAAAGCCCGCCATTACGTGGGGTCTGTGGCAGAGTGGTTCCCCGGTCTTGAAATGACAACGGTCGGTTTCCCGCACCTCCCTGATATGGTGTATGCTTCCCGGGGTCAGGCTGGTGCTGTTTGCCCCTGCTGCGCCCAGGTTTATGATGCACCCGGGCTCCCGGGTGGTACAAAGCCAGGCGCAGGCCGCGGCCGCGTTTGCCTTGCCCATGCCCGATATGACCAACACCAGGCCGCTGCCTTGGTATGCCGGAAAAGGTGCGTCTTCCGAACGCTTCCATTGGAAGCCCTTCACAAAGGGCTTTGCTTCCAGGTAAGTGGCCATGATCAGGCCGATTTGTCGATGTGCCGGCATATCCTGAGCAGGTCCCTGACGCATTGATGATATTTCCCGAAATTCGGGATGTCCGTGAAAATTCGATGAACCCAATCTGTTTATCAGGCAGCGAAATATTTGAACAGCGGTTTTTCAACCGGCCCCCGCCGGGAATATCGCCGCCCGCCGGGCACCGGGCCAAAATGCAGGAAAGTTAAAGCCCGGCTGCCGCCATGAAATTTTTCTCCAGGATTTTTTCCTGATCCGCAAATGATATTGGGAATTGCCGGATTTCGGACAGAATCGCCCCGTGGTCGTATTTGCCGTCTTCAGCCGGGTATCCGAACGGTCCGTCTGTGCCGTACATGCATTTTTCCGGTCCAAGGGCATGGAGTGCGTTAAGACGCAGGGGTTTGTTTAAGTACGGGCTTGACAGATCCACGTAGAGGTTGTCCCTGTCCTTGATGTAATCCCAGAGCCGCTTGTAATGGGGCAGGCCGGCATGGGCGTATATGATCTTGAGCTTTGGATGACGCTCCGGCAGGTATCGGAAATCGCCGTTTTCCTTTTTCCCGCCCAGGTGGATCAACAGGGGCAGGTTTTTCTCCGCACACCAGGCAGCCGCGTCATCCAGGTACCTGACGGCGTAGCGGTGCCAGAAGGGGTGGCATTTGACCCCGATCCAGCCGTCTGCGGTCATTTCCGATTCCAGGCGAAAGATGCTGTCTTCAACCGACGGGTTAATGAAAAACCACCCCCAAAACCGGTCCGGATGATCGACCATGGCTTTTTCCACCAAGCTGTTGTCGGGGGCGGAATAAATGTCGTACTTGTCGCCCAGAACCGAGAATCTGCCGTTTTTGGTGACCGTGCTTTCATACATCATCAGCCCGAGCCGGTAGCCCCGGCCGGTCAGCATTTTCCTGGCCAGGGATGCCAGTTTTGCAGCCGTGCCTTCTACGTGGAAGGGGTCCACCATGGGCGCAATCAGTACGATCCGGTCAATGCCGTGCCGGTCCATCTGGGAAAGCAAGCGGTCCATCGCTTCCATGCGTTCATCAATGTGGTAGTGCATGTCAATAATCATCCGGTCTCCTTTCATTCAATGCCGTATTTTTCAATCTTGTTATAAAGGGTGCGCCTGGTGATGCCAAGCAGGCGCGCGGCCTCGCTCTTGTTTCCCGCAGCCCTTTCAAGGGACCGGACGATTGCGGATTTTTCGATTTCATCAAGCGATGATCCCGCATCACCAGAACCGGCGTTTTCAGGGGCGGCAGCCTGCGGGGCCCGTTCATCCGTTCTTGAAATGTTTAAGGGAAGGTCCTTTTCAGTGATGTATCCGCCGGGAGACAGTATCACCGCGCGTTCCACCATGTTTTCCAGCTCCCGGACGTTGCCCGGCCAGGAGTGTTTCAGCAGCCGGTCCATGGCTTGCGGGGTAAATCCCTTGATTTTTTTTCTGTTTTTTTCAGCATAATGGTTTACGAAATGCTGGGCAAGCGCGGGTATGTCGTCGGTCCGCTCGCAAAGGGGCGGCACGTGGATGTTCACCACGTTTAATCGGTAAAAAAGGTCTTCGCGGAAACCGCCTTGTGCAACCATTTGCGCAAGGTCCTTGTTGGTGGCGGCAATAATCCGCACGTCAACCGAAATCGGCGTTTCCCCGCCCACCCTCTGGATTTCGCCGTCCTGGAGCACGCGCAGAAGCTTTGCCTGCATTGCCATGGACATCTCGCCGACTTCATCCAAAAACAGGGTGCTTTTGTCAGCCTGGACGAACCTTCCCTCCCTGCGCCTGTCCGCGCCTGTGAATGCGCCTTTTTCGTGGCCGAAAAGCTCGGATTCCAGAAGCGTTTCCGTCAAAGCGGCGCAGTTTACAGTTACCAGCTGTCCGCTGCTGCGGCTGCTGTTTGCGTGGATCGCCCTTGCGATGAGTTCCTTTCCCGTGCCGCTGGGACCCGTGACAAGCACGGTGGCCTCTGAAGGGGCAATGGCTGCAACCATCTCCAGCAGGGATTTCATCTCGGGGCTTGTGGCCACTATCTGCCTGGTGTCGGAAAGCGTCCTGAGCTGGTCCTTTAAGCTTTTGTTTTCATCCCTTAACCTTGTATGCTCCAGCGCCCGCTCGATTGTGAGTTTTAACTCGTCAAAGTCCAGAGGCTTGGTCAGGTAATCGTATGCACCGGCCTTCATGGCCTCCACTGCAGAGTCCACCGAGGAGTAGGCGGTCATTATGATAATCGGGATGGCCGGGTTATAGGACTTTATTTCCACCAGCGCGTCGATGCCGTCCATTATCGCCATGCGGACATCCATGAGAATCAGGTCGAAAGGGGTGCTTTTTGCCATGTCAACCGCGGCCCGGCCGTCTTCTGCCTCGCTTATGCTGTAATTCCAGCTTTTGAGCACAGTTTTCAGCGTGGTCCTATGGCCGGCATCATCATCCACCACGAGTATGACGGGTTTTTCTTTCATTTTTTATTCCTCTTGATCCTGTTGCTGCCCGGCGGCTGCCAGGTAAACGGAAAACACAGTCCCTTGCCCCGGCGTGCTGTTTACAGTAATCCGTCCGCCGTGATCTTCTATTATCTTGTGGACAATTGCAAGGCCCAGGCCCGTGCCCGCGGGCTTGGTGGTAAAATACGGGTCAAATATCCGGCTGAGATCCTCCCGGGCAATTCCCGGGCCGGTATCCGAGATCCGCACCATGATTGAGCCTTCTTCTGAAAGGGCCGTTTCAGCGGTGATCCGCCCGCCGCTTTCCATGGCCTGGATTGCGTTCAGGTACAGGTTGAGCAGGCACTGGACGAATCTGTCAGGATCTATGTACGCAGCAGGCAAATCCTCTGCCTTTTTTACATCCAACTCAACGCCCTGACCTTCGGCATCCTGGCGGATCAGTTTTATGGAGTGGTCAATTACCGGGTTTATGTCTGACGCTTTGGCATTGATCTGCGAGGGGCGAGCGAATTCCAGAAGTTCGTTTATCACGCGGTTTAACCTTTCGGTTTCCTGGACCATGATCTCTGCGGCCTGGCTTGCATCCGGATCCTCTGTGAACCTGTTTTTGAAATAGGTTGCCATGCCCTTGACCGAGCTCAGGGGATTTCTTATTTCATGGGCGATACCCGCGGCCAGTCCGCCGATTGCAGCCAGTTTTTCCTTTCGCTGCATCTCCTGGCGCAGGGCCTTGATTTCAGTCAGGTCCCTGAAAATAACAAGGCTGCCGATAAATACGCCCTCCTCGTTTATTATTCCCGCGGAACTCACACTGAGCGGAACCTGTCGGCTGTCGCGGAAACTGCATTCCAGTTCCTTTTCCATGATGCGTGTGCCGGGATCGTCCGGGCCCACCAGTTCGGCCAGATTGCCGGGAAGGACTTCTCTGGCGGGCCTGCCGCGGATATCTTCTGCAGCCAGTCCTGTGATGGATTCTGCTGCAGGGTTTGCAAGTATGATGTTGCCCAGGCTGTCTGTTACGATCAGCCCCGCGGGCAGTCCTGAGACAACCTCGTCTGCAATTGCGCTGGTGTCCTGCAGGCGCCGCCTTGTTGTCCTGTAGCGGCTCGCCACAAGCATGGTGGTAAATCCTGCAAACCCCAGCACCACAACCACGGATGAAATCACCGCAGTGATCCTGAAATCCTGCTGCCTGGCCTCTATAAAAGGGCTTCGGTCAAAGCCTATAAATATCATCTGCTGGTTTTCCCCGCTGCCGCCGGGCGCACACCATTCACCTCCGCCCCTTCGTGTATGCATGCCGGGACCGCCCATTTGTCCCATGGGGTCTGTCCGGTGCATGTGTCCCGAGCCGCGGCCGTAGGGGTTGAAAAACCCGTAAACCTCGAATGCCGGTGTGCCGGATTGGGTCTTTGTCAGCCGCCACTTTTCCTCCCCGGCGGGGTCTGCCTGGTCTGCCTTGATTTCGTTTTCAAGCCGTCCGCCGATTCTGTCAGGATCGCTGTGGGCAAGGATCTGCCCCGTGGTGTCTGTTACCGTTATGTAAAGCACATCCGCCTGGTCTGCCATCTCCTCGATCAGCTGCTGTACCTGGCGCTCCCCCCAGCCCATGGCACGCATTCCTGTCCTGGTGCCGGCTTCAAAGGACTTGATCAGTGCGGATCCTTTTTCCAGAAGAATCTGGGCCATGTAGCGTTTTTCCCTGTTGTAGTTGTTTACTGCCATGGCCACCAGCACTGCGAGCAGGATTGCCGCCGCGCCGACAATCATCCAGGGAGAAACGTATGGGGTGATATTTTTTGTTTTCATAATCTTTTAAAAGACCGGATTGGCATTTTTAGTAAGCTGCATCCATATTCTATAAGCAAGTTTCGTGCCCTGGCATGCATGAAATTTCCCCCTGTCGTTGTCAGGGATGCGGCGCAGACGATGCCGGATGCGGCTATTTTTTTCACACTGTGTGTAAAAGATATATACAATCTCCGGGCACGTCCAGCAAGATTTCATATCCGGCAGGTCTTGGATTTTTATTTTATCCTTTTAAATCAATAAATTATGTAAATTCTGCAAACCTGGCACGCTGATTGCTCTATTTGTTGTCAAAAAGTGGTTTTCACAGACTGCAAACCAAATAAAGCTTAAAGGAGGAGAAAAAATGAGACACAAAAAGGCACTGATCGTGCTGGCATTAATCGCAACCGTCGGACTTATTGCAACTGCTGCATGGGCAGGGCCCAGGGGCGGCTGGGGCGGAGGCGGCTCCGGCTACTGTGCAAACATGGGACCCCAGAACCAGGCCTTTATGGAGGAAACCGCTGATCTCCGCGACGAGCTTGCCGAAAAGCGTGGCGCATATCAGGCCCTGATGGCCCGGGAAAACCCGGATCCGGAGCGGGCTTCCGAGCTTCAGCGGGAAATGTCTCAGATAAGAGAGCAGATTCGCGCCAAGGCGCAGAATTACCAGGCCTATTCAGGCAATGACCGCTACGGTGACCGCGGCCACGGCGGCCATGGCTGGCACGCCGGCCCCAGGGGTCGTTGCTGGTAAACAAAACAGCCGGCGGGAAGAAATGATTTCCCGCCGGTTTTTTATTTTCCCTAAATTTAGGTTCTCCTTGCCGCCGCCTTTCCTGAACCCTGGTTTTGCGGAAGCCTCTTATATTTTCAATCCATGCGTGGTATGCTTTTCATCATCAGCTCATGAACAGATGGCAGGCCTCGGTCGACGGGGAGACAATGCTGTTAATTAAGATTCAAAGCCGCCACCTATGTTGGCGGATTCGGAAAGGTTTGACCGTTGCGGGGAGATAGACCATAATGCGAAATTCGAATTTTGGTCATTCGAATTTGTTTCGATATTCGTGCTTCGAATTTCGAATTTATTCCGTGTCTTTTTCCCGGCCTCCCTTAAGCAGGCCGCCTGAGGCCGCCTGCTATGCGGGTGGAGGCGCACTGGAGAGAGAAAATTGATTCCGCATATAAACCGCTGTATAAATATCCGGGGCACAAAGGTGGCCCCGGCGCTTTTGATGGCCCCCATGGCCGGACTGACCCACGTTGCCTTCAGGGAGCTTGCTGCGGAATACGGCGGCTACGGCCTGAGCTTTACAGAGATGTGCAGCGCAAAGGCCCTGCCTACAGAAAATTCCCGCGTTTCGTCCGTGTTCCAATGGCGGACATCCGAACTGCCGCACCTGGTCTGCCAGATCTTTGGTGCGGATCCGGCCCAAATGGCCCGGGCGGCCGGGCGGATCGAATCCGAGGGATTTTTCGGGGTGGATATCAACATGGGGTGCTCGGTGGCGGCCATATGCAAGCAGGGGGCAGGGGCGGGTCTGCTCAAAGAACCCGGCCGGGCTGCCGAGGTGGTGGCTGCCGTGCGAAAGGCGGTTTCCATCCCGGTAACCGTGAAATTCCGCACTGGATGGCGCGACGCACCGGAGCCGGCAGTGGACCTGGCGCGCCGGCTGGCAGCGGCGGGGGCAGACGCCCTGATATTCCATCCGCGCGTGGCACCGGACCGGCGTTCCCGGCCGCCGAAATGGGATTATATCCGGGCTGTCAAGCAGGCCGTAAACATCCCGGTATTCGGCAACGGCGAGGTGTTTTCGGAAAACGACTGCCTGCGCATGCTGGCAGATACGGGATGCGACGGTGTGGCCGTCGGCCGGATGGCCCTGGGCCGGCCCTGGATTTTTGCCCAGTGGACCAAAGGCTTTGCGCCGACCGAGGAGATTTATCCGCATTGCGCCCACCGGATGCTCGATTTGCTGGAAAAATACTACGAGCCGGTAAGTGTCCTGCGCAGGTACAGGAAATGGATTCCCTATTTTGCGGCCAATTTTATTCACGGCCACTGGTTTGCCACCCTGGTCAAAGGGGCCGCAGATATCGCGGCCGCACGCCGTGCAGTGGATGCTTTTTTCCGGTCAGATCCGGCAAGAAGCCGCACTCCCAACATGAACCTTTTCCGCTGATTTCCGGAAAACCCTCCGGCCCATTTTGCGGCGGTCTTTACAATTACAAAGAGATGTGAAATAATAAGATGTTATTCAAAACTGATTTGCACAAATTGTGTCCGCGGAGTGGGGGATGCTCTGGGATCCTCATATGACGAACATTCGGCAGGATTTTGAAAAGCGGGAGGATTCTTTTATTTCTCCTTACGGGATCCGTGCCTCGCAGTCCAGGGGACGCTGCCAAACCGAGCAGCCCTGCCCGGTGCGAACCGTATTCCAGCAGGACCGGGACCGAATCGTATTTTCCAGCGCGTTTCGCCGTCTCAAGCACAAGACCCAGGTCTTTTTATCCCCGCTGGGGGATCACTACCGCACCCGCCTGACCCACACCCTGGAGGTGGCAGAGGTGGCCCGGACCATTGCCCGGGCCATGCGTTTAAACGAGGACCTGGCCGAAGCAGTGGCCCTGGGCCACGATCTGGGACATACCCCTTTCGGGCACAGCGGCGAGACCGCGTTAAAGGAAATATTTTCGCCGGATTTCAATCACAGCGATCAAAGTCTCCGGGTGGTGGAGGTGCTGGAGCGCCACGGCCAGGGGCTGAATCTCACCTTTGAGGTCAGAGACGGCATCCTGAAACATTCCAAGGGGTTCGGCGATATTATCCCCGCGGATCCCGGGAAGATGGCGTGCACTGCCGAGGGCAGAATCGTGCGCTTTGCCGACATCATCGCTTATCTGAACCATGACCTGGATGATGCGGTCAGAAGCGGCGTGATCCAGGATTCGGCGCTTCCCGAAATATGCGTGAATGTCTTGGGGCGCACCCACGCCGAGCGGGCCACCAGCATGATCCGGGATCTGATTTTTTCCAGCCGGGTCATGGATGGAAATCTGGAACTGGCATTTTCAGAGCGGGTTTTTGAGGCCATGAGCGAACTGCGCCGGTTTCTCTACGAAAACGTGTACCGCTCCACCCGGGTGCATGCCGAATTTATCAAGGCCAAAAAAATGATCTCCGAGATCTATACGTATTTTTTAAACAACCCGGACCAGCTCCGGGAAAAAACAAAGAGCCTGGAGATGCGTGCAGCGTATTTCAATGAGGCGCCCGCGGAGCGAATCATCTGCGATTATATTGCCAGCATGACAGACCGCTACGTGCTAAACCTCTATCATCAGCTCTTTGTGCCAACGCCTTTGGTGTAGGATGACGGTATCCACGGTTTCGGTAGACAGGCTGGCCGAAAAGCCGTCTTTAAAACACTTGATCGCAGATCTTGAAGACCTGTACGGGCAGATGGATCGTTTGTATGCGCAGGCAGCTGAACATTACGGGTTTGAATGTACCGGGTGCACGGATAACTGCTGCCTGACCCGGTTTTATCACCACACCTTCCTGGAGTATATCTATCTGCGCAAAGGATTTGCCGGGTTCTCTGCATCAAAGCAGGCCGCAGCACGGCAGCGAGCCGGAGAATACCTGGCTGTACTGGCGAAAGCAGAATCCGGGGAAAATGCGGCGCGCTTTCGCAGAATGTGCCCGCTCAACGAATCCGGTTGGTGCCTTTTGTACCCCTGGCGGCCCATGATATGCCGGCTCCACGGGATCCCCCACGAGCTTGCCCCGCCGGGGAGATCAAATAAGGTCTACGGGCAGGGGTGTGCGGAATTTATTGCCACTTGCGGGCACTTGCCGTATTCCCCCTTTGACCGGACCCCTTTTTATGCCCGGATGTCCGAACTCGAGGGCAGGCTCAGAAAAACGCTTGCCGTTTCCGGCAAGTCAAAAAAGACAATCGCCCACATGCTTGTAGAAGACGAGGTGCCTGTAGATGCGGTATATTGAAGAAAAGGACGCCGAACAGATTCCGGGGCGTCCGCTGTCGGAAAACGAGCAGTTCGCCTTTGCCTGCCATCCCGGAATTTCCTGTTTTAACCAGTGCTGTCGGAATTTGAACCTGTACCTGTACCCTTATGATGTCATCCGGTTAAAAAACTGCCTCGGTATTTCATCCGGGGCGTTTATTGACACCTACACGCACGTGGTGCTGCGGGAGGGCAGCTTTTTTCCGCACGTGCTCCTGGCCATGGCCGAAGACGCGGAAAAGACCTGTCCCTTTCTCACCGATGAAGGCTGCCGGGTATACCCGGACCGGCCCCAGACCTGCCGGGCCTTTCCGGTGGAGCAGGCCGTGTATTTTGAGGAGGGCAAACCCCGGCTGCTGCATTATTTTCGACCGCCGGATTTCTGCCGGGGGCGGGAGGAAGCATGCTACTGGACGGTGAAATCGTGGGAGGCGGATCAGAACGCGGGTTTTTACAACCAGATGACCGTGGAATGGGCCGAGGTCCTGGGCCTTTTCCCCCGGGATCCCTGGGGGGCGGAAGGTCCCTACGGACAGAAGGCGAAAATGGCATTCATGGCCGTCTACAACGTGGATGATTTCCGGCAGTTTGTTCTGGAAAGCAGCTTTTTTTCGCGTTTCAAGGTGAAGCCGGATCTGCGGCTGAAAATCAAAAATGACGATGTGGCACTGTTTCGCCTGGGCCTGGCCTGGATCAAGCTGATGGTCTTTGGCATCCGCACCACCCAGTTGTCGCCGAAAAAATAACCCGGTTTTTGCGCCCGGCTATACGAGATTGGAATACCGGATCACGCAATCGGCTTCATCTGCCTCCGGCGGCTCCATGCGGCGGGCAAAATCGTCGAGCACCGCCTCGGCAACCGGCTCAGACCGATCCCGGTTGCGCTGCCGGCAGACCTCGAGCGGGACTTCAAAATACACGATCCTGACCTGGTAGCCGGCCTCCCGGGCCATTTCCACCAGCGGCCGGCGGTGTTTTTTCAGGATATTGGTGTTGTGGACCACCACGTTTTCACCATTTTTCAGGGCCTCGCGGATTTCCAGGTTGTGCAGGGCGATCAGCAGGTCCGTGCCGCCGGGTCCGTCCTGGATATTGCGGTTGCCCCACAGTTTTTCCCGCCAGTCATCCAGGCACACCGCCCGGTCAAAGCCGGCCTGCCTGGCCCACCATGTTTTGCCGCTGCCCGGCAGGCCCACGGTGATAGTCAGGGTTTTTTCTTCAGTTCCCGCCATTTGTCCAGTCTTTGCTTGATCAGTTTTTCGTGCCCCCGGTCGGTGGGATAATAAAACAGGGTGTTCTGCAATTGTTCCGGCAGGTGGTCCTGGGGGGCAAAAGCGTCCTTGTAGTCATGGGCGTACTTATATCCCCTTGCATACCCGAGGTTTTTCATCAACTGCGTCGGTGCATTTCGGATATGATGGGGAACCGGCAGGGAGCCGGTTTTTTCCGCTGCCTCCCGGGCCCGGCCCCAGGCGGCATACACGCTGTTGCTCTTGGGTGCGGTGGCCAGGTACACGGCTGCCTGTGCCAGGCAGAGATCGCCTTCCGGGGACCCCAGAAACCGGTATGCCTCCATGGCGTCCATGCTGACCGAAAGCGCCTGGGGGTCGGCGTTGCCGATATCCTCGGAGGCAAACCGCACCATGCGGCGGGCAATATAAAAGGGATCCTCCCCGGCGCCCATCATGCGCGCCAGCCAGTACAGGGCCGCGTCCGGATCGCTTCCGCGCAGGCTCTTGTGAAGTGCGGAAATCAGGTTGTAATGCCCCTCGCCGGTTTTATCATAGTCAAAAGCCTTGCGCTGAAGCGCGGCTTCCACCTGTTCCAGGCCGATCCGGGTCGGTGGGTTGTCTGCGTCCGTGCGGGCGATGTCAGCGGCCACGATTTCCAGGGCGTTTAATGCCGAACGCCCATCCCCGTCCGAGATGGCGGCAATATGGTCTGCGGCCGCCTCGTCAATGGCCAGTTCCATGCCCCCCAGTCCCCGCTCGCTGTCTGTAAGTGCCCGTTTGATCAGGGTTTTCATTTCCGCCTCAGAAAGCCGCTCCAGGGGGATGACCCGGCAGCGCGAGAGCAGGGCGGATATGACCTCAAACGAGGGGTTTTCCGTGGTGGCGCCGATCAGGGTGATCAGCCCGCTTTCCACGTGATGCAGAAACGCGTCCTGCTGGGACTTGTTAAAGCGGTGGATTTCATCCACAAAAAGGATCGTGCGCCGGCCGTGGAACTTCTGCTGGTTTTTGGCCGTGTCAATCACGGCCCGGATGTCCTTGACACCGGTGAGCACGGCGGAGAATTGGACAAAGTGGCAGCGGGTGCGCGCGGCAATGATCCGGGCCAGGGTGGTTTTGCCGCTGCCCGGCGGGCCCCACAGGATCACGGAAAAGATCCGGTCGTTTTCAATGGCGTTTCGGATCAGCGAACCCGGGCCCACGGCGTGCTGCTGGCCGATAAACTCGTCAAGGTCCCGCGGCCGCATGCGGTCTGCCAGCGGGCGGGCGGCCGCACTTGCCTTTTCTGCCTGGTAGTCAAACAGGTCCAATCGGTATCCCCTGTCAGAAAAATTACGGAATAAATCCGAAGCACGAAATCCGAAATCCGAGACAATATCGAATGATCAAAATATGAATGTCAAAAACACAAATGCAGAATCAATCGCCCGCGGTTTTGAGAATTTGATATTCGGATTTCGGATTTGCTTCGGATTTCGAAATTCGGATTTCGAATTTTTTATTTTGCCCTTGCCGGCCGCTTCTTTTTAGGTGCTTTTCGCTGGCTGTTTTCGCCGCGTTTGCGCAGCAGCAGCCGGACAGGCACCAGGTCAAGCCCGGCGGCATCCCGGATCTGGTTGACCAGGTAGCGCTGGTAGGAGAAATGAACCCCTTCCGGGTAATTGACAAAACACACAAAGGTGGGCGGTTTGATGCCGGTCTGGGCTGCATAGTAAAACTTGAGCCGCCGGCCGTGGTTCATGGCCGGCTCTGTGCGCGCGGTGGCCGATTCGAGGATGCGGTTTAGCGGGCCCGTGGCAATACGGCGGGTATACTGCGCGTAAACCGCGTCTGCAAATTCGAAGATTTTGGGCACCCGCCTGCCGGTGAGCGCAGATATGGTCAAAATCGGGGCAAAGTTTAAATATCCGGCGCGATAACGGATTTCGTCCTTGATCTGCTTGAAGATCCGGTCGTTTTTTTCCACCAGGTCCCATTTATTGAGCAGAAAGATACACGCCCGCCCCTTTTCATAGGCGTATCCGGCAATCCGGACGTCCTGCTCGGTAATCCCGGTTTCGGCATCCAGCATGACCAGGGCGATATCGCAGCGATCCAGGCTGTCAAGGGCCTTGCCGATCGCATATTTTTCAAGTCTTTCCTTGACCCTTGATTTGCGGCGTAGCCCGGCGGTATCAATCAGCATATAAGGTTTGCCGCCGACTTTGCAGAGAGTGTCAATGGCATCTCTCGTGGTTCCGGGCGTGTCGCTGACAATGATGCGCTCCTGGCCCAGGATGCGATTGATTAGCGAGGACTTGCCCACGTTGGGACGCCCGATCACGGCCATTTTTACCGGTTCGCCCGCGGCCGCGGGTTCGGTTTGCGGCAGCACGGCGGTCAGGTCGTCGAGCAGGGTATTGATTCCGTGTCCGTGAGTGGTGGATACCGCATACAGGGTTTCCATGCCCAGGGCGTAGAAATCGTAGAGGTTGTCTTCCCGGCCGGGGTGGTCGATTTTGTTGATGGCGCAAAACACCGGGATGTCAAATTCGCGCACCAGGTCCGCCAGGTCGCGGTCATATGCGGAGATGCCGTGGGCGCCGTCAAAAAGCAGAATCACGGCATCTGCACCGGCGATTGCCTCCCGGAGCTGGTAGTGGGCCTTTGCGGCAAATGCGTCCGTGTCCCGGGCATAAAATCCGCCGGTATCCACGAGGTCAAACTCCACCCCGTCCCAGGCCGCCGCGGCATAGAGGCGATCCCTGGTGACGCCCGGCAGGTCGTCCACCAGTGCGCTCCTGGTGCGTGTCAGACGGTTAAAAAGGGTGGATTTGCCGGCGTTGGGCGGTCCTGCGATTGCGACAACTGGTTTCATGAAAGTTTATATCTTATAGATGATGCGTTTTTCCGTGATAATGATGTCCATGTATTTGTCATGGGGTTCCATGGGGATCTGGAAAAACATTTGTTCCTCAAAGGCAAGCGCCACCTTGCGCGCGGTGTTGGGAAGCATGGGGATCAGCCGGTCATATCGGCCGGATCCGCTGCCCAGCCGGCCGCCTTTTTCGTCAAATGCAGTGCCCGGAACAATGGCGAGATCCACGCTGTCAAAGGAAGCCGGCTTGCAACGCCGGGGATCGGGGCGCCCGGGTGCTTCCGGTCCGGTCTGCAGGTCTTCATCGAGGCTGTTGATCCGGTATAACTGCGGATCCTTTCCGGCTGACTTGTCAAAAAGGGGCAGAACGATATTCTTGCCCGATTGCATACAGGTCTGCATGATGTTTTCCGTGCTGACCTCGGGCCCTTGGCTGACATGGAAAAAAATGGTTTGGGCTTCCTTGAAATTGGCAAATTCAAACAGCTGTTGTTCGATCCGGGCTCTTTTTTCGGCCAGCTCCGGCTTTGTCACGGCATTGATTCGGTTTTTGGCTTCCTGCCGCAGTTTCAGCTTTTTATCCTTGATATCTTCCATGGAATCTCTCCCGGTATGAGAACAGCTACTTTCTTATAGCCTAAGACAGGGCAATTTGCAATAATCATTGACGAAACAGGGCGTGCATGCTATCCATTATAAGTTTTTTTTGTGACCAACCCCCTTATTTTCTTAAATTATTTAATATAGGTATTTTATGCTGGAAATCAAGTACGTGCGGCAGAATCTGTCCGAAATCCGCGATGCCCAGGAAAAGCGCGGGGATGCAGCCGACTTGTCCACATTTGAGCAGGCTGATGCGCAACGCCGCAAGATTTTAAATGAAATGGAACAGCTCCGCCACCGCCGGAACGTGGTTTCCGATGAAATTGCGGGCATGAAAAAACAGGGGGAGAATGCCGACGCGCGGGTTGCCGAAATGCGGGAGGTGGGGGCCCGGATCAAGGAGCTGGAACAGGCGCTGGCCGATTATGAAACGCAGATCAACGAGATTCTCATCCGGATTCCCAACGTGCCGGACGCAAGCGTGCCCGCGGGACAGGACGAATCCGACAATGCACTGGTCCGGGAAGTCGGCGCGCGGCCGGCGTTTGATTTTGCGCCGCAGCCCCACTGGACCGTGGGTGAAAAGCTGGGCATCCTGGATTTCGAGCGCGCCGCCAAAATCGCCGGAGCTCGGTTTCCGCTGTATCTGGGCGCCGGGGCCAGGCTGGAGCGGGCCCTGATCAATTTCATGCTGGACCTGCATATCAACGATCACGGATACAGCGAAGTGCTGCCCCCTTTTATCGTCAACCGCCACAGCATGACCTGTACCGGCCAGCTGCCCAAGTTTGAAGAGGATCTGTTTAAGCTTGAACAATGGGAGTATTTCCTGATTCCCACAGCAGAGGTGCCGGTCACCAATATTCACCAGGACGAAGTTATCGATGAAAGCGATCTGCCGAAATATTATGTGGCCTACACGCCGTGTTTCCGGGCCGAGGCCGGTTCTTACGGAAAAGATACCCGGGGCTTGATTCGCCAGCACCAATTTAATAAAGTGGAACTTGTTAAATTCGCGGCCCCGGAAAACTCCTATGACGAACTCGAGCGACTGCTGGCCGACGCAGAGACGGTGCTGCAGAAGCTGGGGCTTGCATATCGCGTGGTGCTGCTGTGCACCGGGGACATGGGATTTGCCTCGGCCAAGACTTACGACATTGAGGTGTGGATGCCGGCCCAGCAAAAATACCGGGAAATTTCCTCCTGCAGCAACTTTGAATCCTTCCAGGCACGCCGTGCCGGGATCCGGTTCAAGCGCAAATCCCGGAAAAAAACCGAGCTGGTGCATACGTTAAACGGCTCGGGGCTGGCAGTCGGCAGGACTGTGGCCGCATTACTGGAAAACTGTCAACAGGCCGACGGCAGCGTCGTTATTCCCGAAGCGCTGCGGCCGTATATGGGCGGCAAGGAAACCATTACACTGTGAGACTGCAGGATTTCCCAGACGATATCCGGCCATACCTGATCCCGGAGCCCGCAGGAGAGCTGATTTACCGGTGCCTGCACTGCAGCGCACAGTTCGGCATCCTGCATCTGCTCTACACCTGCCCGGAATGCGGTCACGTGCTGCTGCTGTATGACGCGGAATTTGATCGTTTAAAACAGATTTCCGGAAAGACCTGGCGCCGCATTTTCGACTATCGGCGGATGTTAAACCACCCGGTTTTAAACGGGATCTATCGGTATCACGAATTTATCGGGCCGATTCTGCCGCTCGATGATGTGGTATGGCTGGGCGAGGGTCATACCCCGGTGGTGGAAGCCAATGCGCGGATGCAGGAAAAAGCCGGCGGCCGGTTTTTCTTTAAAAACGACGGCCAGAATCCCAGCGCATCATTCAAGGACCGGGGGATGGCCAGCGCATTGAGCTATATCCGGTATCTGATCCGGGAGGGCCACGTTTCCGACGTGCTTGCGGTCTGCGCATCCACCGGGGACACTTCGGCGGCGGCTGCTTTATATGCCTCTTTTCTGCATCCGGATGTCAAGTCAGCGGTTCTCTTGCCGCATAAGCGGGTAACCCCGCAGCAGTTGTCCCAGCCGCTTGGCAGCGGTGCCATGGTATTTGAAATACCGGGCGTTTTTGACGACTGCATGAAAATCGTGGAGAATTTGTCTGAAAATTACAACGTGGCGCTGCTGAACTCCAAGAATGCCTGGCGCATCCTGGGCCAGGAGTCTTATTCCTATGAGATCGCCCAGGAGTTCGAGTATGAAATGAATGACAAGGTGGTTGTGGCACCGATCGGTAATGCCGGCAATATCACCGCCATTATCAGCGGTTTTCTCAAGTTCCACGAAATCGGGCTGATCCACGAGCTGCCCAAGATTGTGGGTGTTCAGTCCGAGCATGCCAACCCGGTTTACAAATACTACCTGGAACCGGATCCGCAAAAGCGCCGGTTTGAGCCGGTACAGGTAAAACCCAGCGTGGCCCAGGCAGCCATGATCGGAAATCCCGTGTCCATGCCCCGGGTGATCCAGCTGGTCTCGGAATACAACCAGCGGGCGGGTGAGCAGAAAATATTCGTGGTGGAGGTCTCTGAACAGGATATCATGGACTGGCAGCTGCGGGCCAATCGAAACGGGCACGTGATCTGCACCCATGGCGGCGAGTGCCTGGCCGGGCTGGTGACCGCACGGGAATGCGGGAAAATCGCCGCGCATGAAACCGCAGTGCTGGATTCCACCGCCCATGCCCTGAAATTTGCGGATTTCCAGCAAATGTATTTTGAAGACCGCTTTCCCGATGAATACGGGATTACACCCCGGTCCGAATTAATCAATGCTCCGGAGCTGGTTCAACCCGGGGATCTGGAGAAGGTCCCCCAGCCGGGCAAACCCCTGTCCGGCCGGTCCCTGGAGGATTTTGTCCGGCGCGTTGCCGAGGAGATCGCCCAAAGACTTGATCTGAAAAGGGTGTGACCGGAATGCAATTGCATGGTTTGCCTGTTTTGTCCGGACTGCTCTGGGTATGGGCCCTGGCGGTTCTGCTGGTGCTGATTCCGGAACCCGCCCATTGTGTTTTTTACCAGAAACATTACGTGGTCAAGCAGTACCAGGGAAAGGACGTGCTCTGCGATCCCTACGTGGTCCAGGAAGACGACTCCGTGAGCAGGGTTTTAAAGCAACGGGGTGACATTTCCCACAAGGATTTCCCGCGGTTTTTGCGGATTTTCAAGCATATCAACCCGGATGTCGGGGACGTGGACCTGATTTATCCCAAGGATCGGATCCTGATCCCGCTGCGGGTACTGGCACCCGGCACCCTGGCCGGTCAGGAAAGCGGAGAAGTGACCATCCCGGTAGTGACCATCACCGATCTGCCCGAGGCCCTGAAGCGCTATTCCGAAAAATACCGGGTCCGTTACGGGGACTGGGTATCCCGGCTGATATCCGAGCGCTTCGGCGATTACGGCACCCAGGCCTACAAGCGGGGGGTCAAGCTGTTTAAGAGATTGAATCCGGACATCGAGGATCTGGATGAAATCCAGGCGGGCATGGAGGTCCGGCTGCCGGATCCCGATGTTCGCAACCAGGACTGGTATGAAGCGCTTTTCAAGGAATCCGATCCCGAGGACCGGGAGATGCACAAATCGGAATCCGTGCCTGTGCAAATCGGTTCCGGCCGGGAAGCGGCACGGGCAGAGGCCGGGGAAGCCGAAAGTTCGGAGCCTTCCCCTTCTGTTGCGCCGCCGGTGCAATGGTTTGAGGACTTGTCCGTATTTGCCAAGGCAGCAGAAATCCTGGGCGCAGAGCTTCTGGACAGCGGGCAGTATTTTTTCCCCCGGCCGGTCCGGGGCGACTTCCGGCTGGATCTTTCGCGCACCCCGGTACTGGCGTTTGAAAACGGCCCGCGCTTTTTGTTTACCAAGCGCAGATGGATCAGTCCTGCAGAGCAGATGGCCATCCAGCAGCACTGGGAAAATCTGGAAGTCATGTTTGTCCAGGGCGAACCGGAGCTGTCTTCCCTGCTGGAAGACCTTATTTCCGCGGTGGACCCGGCGGGGTATAAAAAACGCATGTCGTTTAAAGACCGGGGGGTTTCAATTGTGGTGCGCGGACAGTTTATCTATAATAACCCGGGCAGCGGGCTCAAAGTCTGCCTCAGCATCCTGTCCGAGCCGGAGATGCGAACCCCCCAGCCGGTTTGTGATTATCTGTCCAGGCATCACATCCGGATCCGGGAATGGGTGGAAAAAGAAGACATGTCCGGCTGGCTGTTAAACGAGGCCGGCAATCAGGATGCCCAAAAAAAGATGCCGGGGGTGGATCCGCAGGAGCCGGCGCGGCTTGTCCGGGCAATTACGGAAATGCTGGGATACCGGTATTATGAAAACGTGGAGGTTTCTTTTCCTTATGCCGGCTTTCAGGTTAAGGCCACCACCAACCTGCTGTCGATGGGGGAGCAGGCCGAAATGCTGGTGGATTACGGCAGCCTGAAGGGAGATGCCGTAAGGGCGATCGAGGATACCGGCTTTAAAATATTGAAGATAGAGGGCCGCCGGGAAGTGGAGCCTCTGCTGCGGGACCTGGCCGAGGCACTGCCGATTGCATACGACAAGGCCCCGATTTTCTGGACAGCAGACCGTCCCCGGATATATAATACATCCATCGAGATTCCGGGCTACCTTGTTTCAGCCGGTCAACAGGATGGCGGACCCGGGGTCCTTTTGACCCGGACGAAACTGCCGGGCGCGCTCCTGGAGTACCTTCAGGCAGAGGGTGTCAGTGTGATGCACATTCGACAATGAAAAAAAGAGGTGTGAGATGAAACATAAGAACCTGTTCAAAATAATTGCCGTCGTGATGATGCTGGGGGTGTGCTGCGGCTGTGCTGCCGGCAAGGGGCAGAAATCGGAAATACAAAAGGCAGAAGCCGCCAGAAACCTCGGGGAAGCCTATATGGCGGAGGGAAACTACACCAAGGCGCTGCGCGAGCTGCTCAAGGCCGAGCAATTGCATCCCGACGATCCCTACCTGCACAATGATCTGGGGCTGACCTACATGGGAAAGGATCGGCCGGAAAAAGCGGTTGAGCACTTTGAAAAGGCCATTGACCTCAAGTCCGATTATTCGCCTGCCAGAAACAACCTGGGATCGGCCTATATTGCCCTGGAACAGTGGGACAAGGCGATCGCGTGTTTCAAGAAGGTCAGCGATGATCTTTTGTACATGACCCCCCAGTATCCCCTGAGCAACCTGGGATACGTGTATTACAAAAAGGGCGAGTATCACAAGGCTGAGCGGTATTACCTGGAATCCCTGAATCTGAAACACGATTTTCCCAGTGCGCTGCACGGGCTGGGACAGGTCTACATCGCCACCGGCGATTACGAAAAGGCGATCAAAAGACTGAAAAAGGCGACTGAAAAGGCCCCGGAGGCCGCCGAGATCTACATGGACCTGGCACGGGCCTATACCAAGAGCCATCATTACAACAAGGCGGTGCAGATTTACAAGAAAGCCGCTGATATTGCCGGGGACACGGCCCTGGGCGAAAAGGCCGAAGCCCAGGCCGAGGCCGTGCTGGAAATGTGGTAAATTCCGCCGCCGGCCTGCGGGGATAAATGTCAGGACAGGATTTTGATCATCCTGTCCAGGTTCCGGGCCGTATTCAATGCGCCCAGGTTGATGGGGCTTTGGCCGTCTGTTTCGGCGGGGCCGGTTATCTCGGTTTTGCCGAATACCCGCAGGGCGATCTCGTCGATCATGCCGATCCGGTGCCGGGCCCGTTGCGCGGAGATGCACGGGATGTTCACCCCCTGCATTATCAGGGCTTCTACCGGCTGGCTGCGCAGGCGTTTTTCGCTGGTATCGGCCCGGCGGATCATTTCCTCGCAATGGTGTTTGTGCGCCATCATGGCCGTGTAAATATCGGTTTTCTCCGGAACGTGGTCCAGAAGGGACAGGGCCAGATCCAGTCGCTGCAGGTCCGCCTCGGAAGCCGCCGGCACTTTTTCCAGATACGCGCATAAAAACGAGACAACCTCCCCGCTAAAACTGAACCGGGTGTTTCGCAGCCGGACCCGGATGGACAGGGCCCGGTCGGCATCCTGTATATGGGCGCGGATTGCATCACCCACTTGGCGCGGGATCTGCCGGGTCAGGTTCAGCCGGCGGACATACTGGCGCACGATGTTTTCAGGCAACTGGATGCCGCGGGTTTTCCCGCCTTCCGGAAAGACCAGGCGCGGCCGGAGCCGTTTTTCCGCAAGCCGGTCTTCGACGGCCCGGTTTTCGGTTTCTTCCAGCGCACCGGCTTCCAGCTCGGGTTCCAGGTAGAGCTGGTGGGATTGTTCCGGGTAAAATATCAGCTCAAAAAGGCTCTGGCTGTCACAATTGTCACTGTCTGCCATCTGCCAGGTGAGTTCCGCCGGATCCGCGGCGCCGGCTGCGGATTCGATGTAATGCAGCACCTCCCGGTCCAGCCGGATCTCGGAGGCCAGCAGTTTCTCGATTTTTTCAGCAATTTGTCGGGCTGCCGGTTTCATGCCCCGTATTATAAACCGAAAACGGTTTTCAGGCAATGGCCGGGCGCATTGAATGCCGCAACGGGAAAAAGACAAAATCCCGGTGCGACCGGGGAGTTGGGTGGCGGGCAAGCGGTGTCTTATATTTCGATGATTTTTCCGGCGCCGCCGGCAATGGCGGTTTCGGGAAAGCGGGATTGGATTTCGTTTTTATGCCGGGTGCAGTGGGTGGCGCAGACCAGCTCCAGCGCGGAAATGGCGGGAAAATCGGAAAATCCGTGAAGTCCGCCGATCAGCGCCGAAACCGGGCCGATTTCGGATGCGGCCGAAAGAATGGTTTCCACGCCCGGATGCGCGCAGCCCACAATCACTACCACCTTGCCGTCCTTACGGATGCACATGGCCTGTTCGATATTTTTCAGCGTGCCGGTGGAGTGGATTCGGTCGTGGATTTCGGCCGGGCGGCTCAGGGAAACGGTTTCCCGGGCGGGCACCACCTTTGAGATGGTATCCGGAACGTAAACCCGCACCGGTTTTTGCTCCAGGGTTTTCAGCAAGCCGCCGGTATGATCCCAGTGATCGTGGGAGATGAAAATTTCATCTATGCATTCCGGGCAAATTCCGAGAAGGTTCATGTTTTCCAGCAGAACCTGGCCCTTGGCGCCGGTGTCAAACAAAATTGTCCGGCCTGCGGCTTCGATGAGGGCAGCAAAGCCCCAGTCCGGGGCCAGTCGGCTGTCATGTGCATCATTGTCGTATAAAATTGTAATTTTCAACGCATAGTTCCCGGTTTTCGGATTCAGCCGCCGAAGCCCAAGTCGGCGGCTGAATCCGGAGGGATGCGGACCTATTCTGTTTCTTCACCCTGAAGTTCAGTGATCCGTTTGTTGATGTTTTCGAGCTCGGTTTTCAGGTATTGTGCCTCTGTTTGCAGGGCATTGAGCTCATCTTGCGGCGAGGGCGCCTGTGGTGCCGGGTAATATCCATATCCGGGATAGGGCACAGCCCACGGAGCTCCGAAGCCCCGGCCGAATCCACGGCCAAAGCCGCGGCCCCAGCCGCCTCTGAAGCCAAAGCCACGTCCGCGGCCCAATCCTCTGCCGCGTCCAAATACCGGGTTGGCAAACCCGGGGGCCCCATATCCGGCACAAAATCCGGCAGCACGCCCTGTCATGGGGCCTGCGCCGATGGGTCCGGTTCGATTTCCTGCTGGCATAGCGATTCCTCCTTTTATCTCTTTGTATTTATGTTTTTATGGCTGCCTTCCGAGCCTCCCCGGGGGCGGGCCCGGCTTTTTACGGAGGGCCCGCCGTTGCGCGTGAGGCAGGGCGAGAGGGGAATGGCATTTCTTCAATGTATGGGAATATGATCACAGATTGCGGCCGCGGACTGATTTCCGGCTGCGGATCCGCCGTCTGAGATTGTTAAATCCATTTGTTATTCCTCGTACCGGGCCTTGCCCGCGTCTTATGTTCCGGGCCCCCGGCCGGCGGTTATTCGGGGTTCGATTTGGGTCCTGGCCGCATCCGCCCATGGCTCTTCCGGTCATTGGGCCCTGGCCCTGCGGGCCTGTGCCGTCTCCTCTTGGCATATTGTTCACCTCCTTAGTCGGTATTAATTCTTTTCATTATTTTTCTTGCATTGTGCGTGCCAATTCTTGATTCTGGCGGAATTCGTATAAATTTACTTATAAAATAAACGGGTTATATAAAAACCGGTTTCAGTTCCCCAAGATTCCCGGCGGCATTTGGTCGCAGTATTGCAATTTATGTATTTATACTGTTGCGGTAACGCAACCTAAAGCAGCCCTTTATGGGCCGGGAAGTTGTTAATGTCGCGGACATAGCTTTCAAAGTCATATTCCGCCAGAAACCGCGAGATCATTTCACCAACCTTGGCTGCCGTGTCAATGCGGTATCTGCCAGATTCATCGGTTCCGGCAATCTGTTTTGCGTTTTCCACAATGGCTGTAAGGGCTGATGCCGGGATTTCCACATTTACATGTATTTCGAGCAAGTCATTGGGCTCTGCCATATTTGCTTCTCCGGCCTCGCTGGTTTTGCAGATTGGGTTTCGAGTATATGCTTAAAATAATATAAAACAATCTTGTGGTTTTTCAAGTCCGGGCATGCATCCCCGGCAACGGCACAGGAGGGGGGGCACAGCCGGCAGGGGCAGGCAGGTTTTTAAGAGGCAGATGTTTGGTTTTTTGTATGGCGCCCGGCACAGTTAACAGGCGATACAAAAATCAGCAGGAAAGCTTTGATTTTTCCAGATACATATGGTCGTCTGCCTTTTTGAAAAGGGCACGGGTATCCACGGGCAGTCCTGTGGAAATGGCGTATCCGATGGATATGGATAAATTCAGTTCCGGACGCCGGGCGCGAAAGTCTGCGATCATCTCCCGGAGCCGGTGGATGCAGTTGGTGATTATTTCCGGGCTGCTGCGGGGGATAAGCACCGCAAATTCGTCCCCGCCTATGCGGGCGATGATGTCGCCTGTGCGAAAAGCATTTTTCAGGATATCGGCAGCTGTGACGATCAGGGTATCTCCCTGCTGATGCCCCATTGTATCGTTGACCCGTTTTAAAAAGTCGATATCGCAGATAATGAGCCCCAGCGGAAGATGTCTTTCCGTGGCCAGGCGCTGCATTTCTTCTTCAAAAAATGCACGGTTGTAGGCGCCGGTAAGGGAGTCGTGAAAACTCAGGTATTTGAGTTTCTGCTCCACCCGTCTCCATTCGGACAGATCCCGAATGACGCTCAGGCTTCCGATTTTTTCCCCGGCATCATTGCGCAGCAGGTTTATGGAGACCGCGCACGGCACGGATGTGCCATCTTTTCGGGTAAAACCAATTTCATAGTCCTGAACGGATCCTTGCTTTCGAAGGAGGCCCAGCATTTTTTCCATCTCCCGGGCGTCTGCGTAAAGGTGAAAAGCCTTTTTCCCCTTGAGCTCGGCAAAATCGTAGCCAAACAGCCGGGCGGCCTGATGATTCCACCGGGTAAACCGCCCGTGATGGTCCACAATGGCAATGGCATTCGGTGAATTTTCAAAAATATTGTCCAGGAAATTCCTTTCCTGTTTATATTTTTCCTGCCTTTCCTGCAACTCGCGTTCTGCGTGTTTTTGCCGGGTAATGTCCCGCAGCATCACCACCATGGTATAATGCCGGCTTTGCTCCCGGACGGGGATTATGGTTACCGAGACCAGTTTGTCGTTGAGTTCCAGGGTTTGGTTGCGCAAATTTTTCTGACCGGCCTGAGCTGCCTCAAAAAACCTTTGGGCGATCAGGGGCTGGTCCTTTTCCCGGAAAAGCCGGATAAAATCGGTAGACAGCAAGTCTTCCTCGGCAGTGCCGATAATTGAGACCGCGGCCGGATTGGCGTATACGATCTGGCCGTCATCGAGCACTTCCAGCAGCCCCTCGGACATGTGGTGAAGGGTGGTTTCATAGTGCCGTTTGGAGTTCAGCAGTTCCCTGGTGATCTGCCGGGGAGATAAATTTTCCCGGCCCATGATGGACCCTTTCAGGCGATCTTCCTGGCCTGCTTCCACCAGGGCCATGATGTCGGCAACATGTCCTGAAAGTCTGTTAAAAGGGCCTTTGGCAAGAATCAGATCCGCGCCCAGATCATTTAAAAGCATGTCTTCTTCTTCGGCTGCAATGGCCGAAAGGACCACAAGCAGGCAATGATCCAGATGCTGCCGCCTTCGAATGATCTGGCACACCTTGTTTCCGCTGATATTGGGCATGATCAGGTCGATAAAGATCACATCCGGGATGTACTCGGACAGTATTCCCAGGGCGGATATGCCGTCCTCGGCTGTAAAGACGCTGTGGCCTTTTTCCATGAGGATGCTGGACATAAATTTGCGGATTACAGGGTGGTTGTCCACCACGAGGACTTGTTTCATTTTCCTGTCTTGCTCGCCTTGCGATCCAGTATGAGAAAATGCATGCGGATGAGCCGGGACTTTTCAAGGCATATAATAAAAAGCCCCTGAAAAGTCAATAGTGCTGGTGCGCCCCTTTTCCCTTTTCAGCAGGCTTTTGTGGTTCAAAAATGAAAAGTACGCTTCATCCGGAAGAACTTGAATCTTTTTATTGACAATTTTTCCCGCACAAGGATTATGACGAATTAAGGTTTTAGAAAACAGGGCAGCCAGATTTCTCTTGACACGGCCCGAAAATATTAATTATAAATATATACTCTAAAACAATCGGAAATCAGAAGCATTTCCACCAGGGATTTTCAAAAACCGGCATTATTTGTGCCGCCTGCAGGGCGCACACAAATCCGCATACGCATACAAAAGCCACGAAGGCCAACACAGGACAAAAGACCTGTATTTGCTTTCGTGGCTTTTTTTGTGCCGCCGGGATTTTAAAAATGCATCATGCTTTATCTTTGAAAACATGAAATTACAGGACCAGGAGATTGATCATGAAATCTAAATTTACGTCAGTGCTGGCGGGGATTTTCCTGGCTCTTTTCCTTGCCCGGCCCTGCCCCGTGAAATCCGCAGAAGACGAAGATACCGGCGAAAAGG
>JBKHJS010000071.1:0-11183 GCA_046537995.1 Desulfobacterales bacterium | reverse complement strand
AGAAATAATGAATCAGTTGCGCCAGATGTGTCAAGAATCTTTTCATTGTCAAACACCTGTCAATAGAGTCCTGCAATCGGGGCCGCAGCTTTGTTTTTCTCTTGATAGCGCAGTTGCGGGATGTTATTATTTTTGCGTCAGTATAAATACAGGGAGAATCTTTATTTGAAATGTTTATCATAAGAGACATATTTGATTTTGAAATCGGGTATCTGTCCAAAAGTCCCTGCAAAACGTGTGGCCTTCGGAAAGAACTGCCGGGATGTGCCGAGAACTGCAGCCTGCTGGACCGGATTCGCACCATCCTGGCCAAAGGCATTTCATGCAGCGGCAGTCATCCTTTTGCCGAACCGTGAATCGCGCGACGCGACGACCTTACCACCGCTAAAGCTGCCCGGAAACCGGATCCTGTTGCGAGCTGTGAACCAAAAAAGGAGATTCTGTATGAAACCCAATGCGTTCCGATTTATCCTGCCCCTGACGCTCATGCTGGTGCTGGTACTGCCGGCCTCCGGTTTTTCCCAGGATCATTATGAAATGGGCCTTCGGGTGAATGATTCCGCCATTGAGGCGATTGCCGCAATGGAATACACCGCAATGCCCGGCAAAATGCGTATTGTTGCCAATGGGCTCTATGAAGACGATGCGTACAAAATGATCGGCTCCTCGATTACCTTCGGCGACGAAGTGATCACTCCGGGGCTGACCGGGCGGCTGGGTTTCCGCGGTGTTCTCGGGGACTTTGAACGACCCGGAAAAGACAGCAAACTGGTTGCCGCCGCCTTTGTCCTGGGCGCGGATTATGATCTGTCTTCCGCCTACATATCCTATTACATCCCGCTGATTCTGCATGCGGATCTGAATATCGGGCCATCACCTATGTGCTTTGATGACACGGAGGAATACATCGAGGCAAACTTCGGCGTGGACTGGATGATCATCCAGAACGCGGCACTGATGCTTCATTTTCGCTTTTTGGAAGCAGAGTTCGAGGAGCCGGTGAATTGGCAGGAAAATGACCGGGCGGTATATGCGGGCATCAAGCTCCGCTTTTAGCCTTTTTGATCCGCGCCACCAAAAAACCCGGTTCTGGACGAACCGGGTTTTTTGTAAGCGGCGGGACTTTACGATCACCTTTGCCGGGAAGCCCGGGCGGATGTCGCGTTAATCCGAGTCCGGCGCCAGCGTGATCCGCTCTTCTATCTTTGCCAGTGTCCCGGACCCGATGCCCTTGACCTCCTGCAATTGTTCCGTGCTTGTAAACCGGCCGTTTTCCTCCCGGTAATCCACGATCCGCTTGGCAATCACAGGGCCGATCCCCTTGATTTCGGTTAGCTGTTCTGCTGTTGCCGTATTCACGTCAATTTTACTTTCTGCGCTGACCTGCAGAAAAAACCCTGAGATCCCGAGAAACAATACTGCCACCAGCACCATTCTGAAAAATTTCGTAACACCAATCATAGTTAACTCCTCTTTGATTCAGGTTTTGGGTTTCCCGCCGCCGAGTCTGAATTAACAGAATAAGTACGTTTTGTTATGAGCAAAACAGGCAGATCTATTCTATGCAATAAACGAGTTTTGATGTCAATTCTTTTTTTATAATTCGGCTCTGCTGACAAAAACCATGCGATTTTGTAAACCGCAAATTTCGCCGGTTACCTCAGGGAAAAACCTTTTGCAGCATTTTAAAAAACACTGTCAGCACGGGAGTGAATTCTGTACTGTGAAACAATATGGGGAGTGCCTGTGAAAAACCGGGGAAAAACCATGCATTTGGTTCTGCACGGATATCCGGGGAACTGAAAACCGATTCCCGGCCTACAAATTATCGTTTACAAGCAGACGCTGAAATTGCTAATGTGGGCGGCATTGATTTGATCAACCCCCTCACCCGGGAAACACGGACCATGAGAATCGCTGTCATTTCGGATATACACGGCAACGCCGCCGCATTTCGGGAAGTGCTCAAAGACATCGAGCAGGCCGAGGCGGCCGCTGTTTACTCTCTTGGCGACAACATTGGATATGGTCCCGAACCCGAAGCCGTGATCCGGATGCTGCGCGATCATGAAATCCCCTCGATCATCGGCAATCATGAACTTGCGGTAAACAATCCGGGTTTCCTCGACTGGTTCAATCCCATTGCCCGGGCTTCCCTGGAGAAAACCATGGGTTTTCTCTCCGGCGAAACCCTCGATTACATCGCCGAGCTTCCGTTTTACCGCATTGCCGGCAACTGCCGTTTTGTCCATGGATTTCCGCCGGATTCGGCTACGGAATATCTTTTTGAGGTAACACCGGAAAGACTGGCCCAAACCCTGCGCGAATCAATGGAAAGCATCTGCTTTGTCGGGCATACGCATGAACTCATGCTGGTTTCCCATGACGGCGGAGAGCTCTCAAAGCGGCCGCTTAAGCAGGAAACCGTGGTCCTGGACACGGCCTGCGGCTATCTTGTCAATGTGGGCAGCGTGGGGCAGCCCAGGGATGGAGACAATCACGCAAAATACGTGATTTTCGACGACCAGAGCTTTGAACTGGAGGTCCGGTTCGTGGCCTATAACATCACGGAAACCGTCAACCGGATATACGCGTCCGGTCTTCCTGAACAGCATGCCTGGTGCCTGCTTTAATCCCCTGACAACCAACGCTGCGCCATGACTGCAGGCCCTGTGGCAGCATCAACACGCAGGTCTGCATTTACGGCTCGACCCGCAGTTTATCCCCGGGATAGATTGCCGCGCCTTCTTCCAGCCCGTTGATCTCAAGCAGGGTCTCCAGTTCAAGCCCGTTGTCCTTGGCAATGGAATAAAGCGTATCATTTTTTTTCACCGTGTAAAAAGCTTTCTCCGAGGATTCGGACTCGGAGGTCTCCTTCTGCTCCGGCTGCTGCGCCTTTTCCTTGTCCCGGGTCTGTTCATCTTTGGCGGATTTTGTTGTTTCCTTACCGGCTTGGCTCTGGGCTGCGGCCAAATATTGGGCTTCCAGCCTGTCGATTCTGGCCGACAGATCCTCCAGCTCTTTTAGCGACCGGCGATGATGCTCGGTGTTTTTCCCTACCCGTTTTGCCAGTTCCGCAAGACGGTTCATGACCTGGTCGTGGTTGGCCTGCATCCGGGATTCAAAATCCGAAAACATGGATTCCATCCGGTCTGCCGCCTCGGATTGCGACATTCTTTCCCGGGATGATGCAGCCTCAGAGCCGGACCCGGTCCCTGCAGCAGCGCCCCCGGAGGAGTCGGCCTCCGGCAGGTTTTCGGCCCCCCCGAGTTCAAGCGTCTTTTTATTCTCCGCCTGCTCCCGGGAGCTGTCTCCCGTGGCCAGCACCAGAACCAGGGCCACCAGGCAGAGCACGAATCCCGCGCCGATGAGCACCAGGGGCAGCGCCTTGCGCGGCCGCCCGCCACGCCTGCTTTTATTGCGCAGAAAAGACCGGGGCGCTTCTTCGTAGCCTTCTGATTTTTCATCCGATTCATAATTCATCATGCGGTTTCCTTTCTGATTTTGCTGATATTCATAAAGCTTTCACATTGCAACAAACCGGTCAAAAGCCTGCCAGAATTGCTGCTGAAGCACATCGGTTTCCTTTAAAATCTCGTGTTTTGCACCTTTGATCACTACAAAACGACAATCCGGAAGCCTCCGACATATGCGCAAGTGCGCCCGTCGGCTGACGATGCGCTCACAGGCACCCGAAACCAGCAGCACCGGGTTTGCCACATCCTCCGGATAGCCGGCTGCATGGATCGTGTCAATGGAATCACAAGCCGCTGCCAGCCATTGATAAGTCACCCCGCCCAGGGCCAGGTCCGGGTTCTTTTGGATCTCCCGGATTTCGTCCATGAAACGCTCCGGATCATGTGTCAGCTGGTTGCCTTCAAACTTTCTGGATGCAATCCTGCAGTCCCCGGCACCAGGCACATAGCGCTTCCCAAAACCGGCCCGGACCAGAGCCCGGGACATCCGTGCAACAAATCGACGCGGAAGCGGGTACGTATTGATGTCAAACATCGGTGATACTATCACCGCCCTGTCCACATTGCTTCCGTGGTCATGAAGGTAGCGCAGACCGATATGCCCGCCCATGGAATGGCCGATCAGCACCCGGAAACAAGCGGCTTCCGGCAAAAAAACCTGATCCATAAACAACTGCAGATCTTCGAGATAGTCAGCAAATCTTTGCACATAACCCTTATGCGGATTTGCCAGCATTCGCTCAGACAGGCCCTGGCCGCGCCAGTCAAAGGTGTAAACATCAAAACCCGCACGTGTAAGGCGCTCAAAGACATCGATGTTTTTTTCCATGAATTCTGCGCGCCCGGACAGGTAAACGATGCTGCCACGGCTACGGGTTCGTGCTGCAGGCCAACATCCCCAGCGGATCTGTAAGCGCTCACGGGTGTAGAAATAATCGAAACGCGGCTGCATAAATTTTTCAGCGATCTACAATGCCGGCTTGACCCGATCGGGTTTTTTCAATATGGTGGCTTTCCGAGTTTACCAATACTTCGGCCCGGAAAAAAGGAATTTTCGTCAAAGCACGCTACATTGGTTAGATAACACGGAAATGCAGGTTTATCCAGAATGAAAAAGTATACGCACGAATTTGTGGAAACCTATGACGGCCTGCTGGGCTTTGGCTGGCAACGGGAAACCGACGAGCAGACCCTGGTATGTTATATGCAGATGTTTTCTGACGACGCCTTGATCAAAACCCTGGTCCGGCGCATGAGCGCCGAAGAGCTCGAAGCACTCCACGACATGGTCAACCGGTTGCTTAGAACCCATTTAAACGACTCGGAATATCACCGGCTCTTTCTCAAGGAAGAGCACTGAACCCGGGCAATAAGAGATTTTATCCATGTTTAAGGATCAACACCTGGACCGGTACGCGGAAGTTCTTTTATGGGGACTGAAAATCGCCAGGCGGGGGCGGCGCAAAAAAAACGACATTATACTGATCCGCTATGATATGGCCGCCCTGCCCCTTGCCGAACGGCTGTATGGAAAACTCCTGACCGCCGGACGCCGTCCGGTCCAGCGGCTTATGCAGACCGCGAACATGGAAAGACAGTTTTTTGAATACACCAACAACCAGCAGCTCACCTTTATCCCGCCGGGAGAAAAGGGATTTTACGAAAACCTTAACGGAAGCATCGTGCTCATGGCGCCGGAATCCCTCACGCACCTCTCCCACGTGGACCCGCAAACCATGGCAAAGGCCTTGAAGGCCAGAAAGCCGCTTCGAGACATCCTGGACCGCCGGGAGGAAACCGGACAGTTCAGCTGGACCCTGGCCATGTACCCCACACCGGCCCTGGCCGAGCATGCCGGCATGACGGTTCCGGAATATGCAGACCAGATCGCCCGGGCCTGCTTTATCAACCGCAGGCAGCCGCTGACGCACTGGCAGTCCGTATACAGAAAAGCACAATCGGTCAAAAAATGGCTCAACAGCCTGCCGATCAAAACCCTGCATATTGAGTCAGCGGGTATCGACCTGGAGGTCACGCCCGGAGCGCACCGGCAATGGATCGGCATTTCCGGGCACAACATTCCGAGTTTTGAAATTTTCCTGTCTCCGGACTGGCGCGGCACCCGCGGGGTATATTACGCCGATCAGCCCACCTACAGGGGCGGCAACCTGGTCACAGACATCCGCCTGGAATTTGACAAGGGCCGGGTCGTTTCTGCAGATGCAAAATCCGGCGGGGATTTTCTGCGCAAACTGATCCGGACCGATGCCGGAGCAAGCAGAATCGGCGAATTTTCCCTCACGGACAGACGATTTTCAAGGATCAGCCGGTTTATGGCCAACACGCTATATGATGAAAATTTCGGCGGCAAATACGGTAACTGCCACATCGCCCTGGGAAGCTCCTATTCGGACGCATATGACGGCGACCTGGCGGATCTGACAAAGGAAACCAAAAAGCAGCTCGGTTTCAATGACTCGGCCCTGCACTGGGATATCGTCAACACCGAAAAAAAGCGGGTCACAGCGCACCTGGCCGACGGCAGCCGAACCGTGATCTATGAAAACGGTCTGTTCCAAAATTGACGGCACGGACAATCCATGACTGACCGACCCGTTTTACTGAAAAACCCGATCCAGCATTACGCCTGGGGATCAAAAAACGAAATCCAGCAATTGCTGGGCAAACAACCAGGGACTGAAAGGCCGTGGGCCGAGCTCTGGATGGGGGCACATCCGAAAGCCCCTTCGCAGGTGATTGTCAACCGAGGCCGGATCAACCTGGATGAATGGATCCGCTCGCATCCCGAGGCCGTGCTTGGCAGTGCCGCGGCGCGGACATACCAAGACACCCTTCCCTACTTGTTTAAAGTTCTGGCAGCAGACCAGCCGCTGTCCATTCAGGCGCATCCGGACCGGCAGCAGGCCCGGGAGGGTTTTGAACGGGAAAACCGGCAAGGCATTCCAATTGATGCACCGAACCGCAATTACCGAGATCCATGGCCCAAGCCGGAACTCATCTGCGCACTCAAGCCTTTCGGCGCGCTGCTGGGTTTCCGTGATCCAGGCGCAATCGGGGAAGGGTTTTGGCATTTCTGCCCGCAATCGCTGGCCCCTGAAATTGCTACTCTGGCCGACCGCCCGGAAGCCCGGGGAATCGAACGGTTCTTCCACAGCCTGATGACCCTGGGACAAACCCGAAGCAAACAGGTTATTGAAGAGGCCATGGAACAGGCCGGCGGATCTGGACGGCCGGAAGCCGAATGGATCCGCCGGCTCCACGACTTTTATCCGGGCGACATCGGCGTGCTGGCCCCGGTTTTTTTAAATCTCGTGGAAATCGCCCCGGGCAGTGCAGTATTTCTGCCGCCGGGCATGCTGCATGCCTACTTATACGGGCTCGGCATTGAAATCATGGCCAATTCGGACAATGTGCTGCGCGGCGGGCTGACGCAGAAACACGTGGATGTGGGCCAATTGATGCAAGTGCTGCAGTTTGCCCCGTTTTCCGTGCATCAGATGCAGCCCGAACCCGTGCGTGCACATGAAAAACAGTACCCGAGCCCGGCTCGGGAATTCACGTTGTCCGAAATCACGGTCCGTTCCGGTGAAATCTACCATTCATCCGAAGTGCACAGTACGGAAATCCTGCTGTGCCTGGCGGGAAGCGCGGAGATCGAAAAGCCTGCAGACCAATACCGCATCTCCATTGCACAGGGGCAATCCGCGCTGGTGCCGGCTGCGGCAGGCGCATGGAAAATCACGGGCGCCGCCCGGATTTACAAAGCCGGGGTGCGACCATGATTCCGGAGACCAACCCCGAATCCGGATCCCGCCTCCGGATAAATGAAATTTTCTACAGCATCCAGGGCGAATCCCTGCATGCCGGCCGGCCCTGTATTTTTGTCCGGCTGACCGGATGCAACCTGCGGTGCGCCTACTGCGACACGACATATGCATATTTTGAAGGGCGCATCATGGACATGGATGAAATTATATCAGCAGTTGCAGCCTACGGATGCCGCCTGGTGGAAATTACCGGCGGCGAACCCCTGATGCAGGCGCAAACCCCGATTCTGGTCGATCGACTGCTTGCAGCCGGCCTTGAGGTCATAATGGAGACCAACGGCACCTATCCTATTGACCGGGTTGCACCTGAATGCATAAAAATCGTTGATATCAAGTGCCCGGCAAGCGGGGAAAGCGAAAAAACCGATTTTGACAATATCGGCCGGCTGAAAAAACAGGACCAGGTCAAGTTCGTTGTCTGTGACCGCCGCGATTACGACTTTGCCCGGCAGGTGATCGAGCGCTTCTGGTCCGGCCGCCCTGCCTGCCCGGTACTGATCTCCCCGGCTTTCGGTTGGCTCGAACCCGGGCGGCTTGCCGGATGGATCCTGGAAGACCGCTTGGATGTCCGGCTTCAGCTGCAGCTGCACAAAATCCTGTGGCCGCAGATCCAAAGGGGGGTATAATTGACAAAAACTGCGAGAATCCCGCACAAAGCAGTGGTCCTGGTAAGCGGGGGACTGGATTCGGCTGTCACCCTTGCCGTAGCCAGGGAGGAAGGATTTAGCTGCCACACGCTGAGCTTTGAATACGGGCAGCGGCATTCCCAAGAACTCAGAGCGGCGGAAAATATTTCCCGGACCCTGGGCGCGGCCGAACATCACGTGACGGCCCTGGACATGCGCGCCATCGGCGGCTCAGCCCTGACCTCTCAGATTGCGGTGCCGCAAAACCACGCCGAGCGACAATCCGAGGCAGATATTCCCGCCACCTATGTGCCGGCCCGCAACACGATCTTTCTGTCCGTGGCCCTGGCATGGGCCGAAGTGCTGGAAACCGGCGATATTTTCATCGGCGTCAATGCCGTGGACTACAGCGGATACCCGGACTGCCGGCCGGAATACATCCGGGCTTACGAAAACATGGCCAACCTGGCCACCCGGATGGCCGTGGAAGGAACATGCCGGATCCGCATCCGCGCCCCCCTGCTCAACCTGAGAAAATCCGAAATCATTCAAAAGGGAACCGCCCTGGGAGTTGACTTTTCCATGACCCACTCCTGTTATGATCCATCGCCCGGGGGCTTGGCCTGCGGCAGTTGCGACTCCTGCCGCCTGCGGCGCAAAGGCTTTGCAGAAGCCGGCATTCCTGATCCGACCCGATACAACAGAGAGGAACAATGAAAGACAGCGACCTGTTTGCCGAGTATGTTCGCCGCCTGGCTCCCCGGCCCACGGGGATGCGTCCGCAAATGCACCTCCGGGCGCAGGTACACGCGGTGGTGTTTGCCGTTTACGGGACCCTTTTTATCAGTAAGTCCGTGGACATCACCCGGGTCCCGGACAGCTCCAGGGCGATTGAGGCCATGGAGCAACTGCTGCGCTCACACGGGATTCAAGAAAACGCTGAGGATTTCCTCGGCCGGATTTCGGATGCCGTAAATGCAGCGCTTTCCCAAAAGCGGGCCGAAGGCATTGACTACCCGGAAGCCCGGATTGACCGGATCTTTCAGGATGTGCTGGCAACTGACGACCGCGGCCTGGCCCGGCGCCTGGCGCTGGGTTTTGAACTCATTGCCAACCCGCCCTATCCCATGCCGGATCTGGATGAGCTGCTGGTTTCATGCCGCCGGGCCGGCCTGAAACTGGGCCTGATATCCAATGCC
This sequence comes from Desulfobacterales bacterium, assembly GCA_046537995.1. GTDB lineage: Bacteria > Desulfobacterota > Desulfobacteria > Desulfobacterales > Desulfosalsimonadaceae > Desulfosalsimonas. The sequence goes on along the minus strand of JBKHJS010000071.1, from coordinate 2,034 downwards.
CAGTTTTACACGCCCCTGCTGTTTCAGCACTTTTTCGGCCGGCCGCCCCGGGATCTGGGCTTTGACGCAAAATTGATCCTCTATTCCTACACCTTTGGCATGGCCAAGCCCGCTGCCGATCTGTTTGAAAAGGCCGCGCACCGGCTGCAGGAATACGGAATTTCCCGGGAATCCGTGCTTTACGTGGGCAATGACATGCTTTGTGACATTTACCCGGCCCATCAGGCCGGCTTTCAAACCGCCCTGTTTGCCGGGGACAAGCGATCCCTGCGCCTGCGGCAGGACGATCCGCGCTGCCGGAACCTGGCGCCTGACGCGGTTATTACAGGGCTGGGCCAGCTCCGGCGGATGATTTGACCCCGGCCCGCCTGCAGCACTTCCAGGGAAATCCTTTTTTGGGTTTTAACGAAATTCCACTTCGCTGCCCTGACGGCGGTGCGGAAAAGCGGGTTTCCGAGCGGAATTTGAGGCTCGAAGAGACTCCTGGAGCGAGGAAACTCCTTTTTCACGCCGCCGATCAGCCAAGGCGGTTACGGATTCCCCTTCTATAAAAATACCGCGGGGCGGGATAAACAGCTTTTTACGAGGAGATCTTTTCCTGTAGTCGGACCGGCGAAGGCCCGATCATGATCACTGCCGCCACCGTACTGGCAAAAAGAATCAAAGCCACGCAATAAAAGGCCCATGCAATGCCGAATATATCCATGAGGCTGCCCACCCCCATGGCGCCGACAAAGAGCCCGGCACTCATGGACATGTTAAATACCCCCATCATGGAGCCCTGGCCGTAAGTACGGCCCTCCTCGGTGGCCAGCGCCCCCAGGCTCGGCCAGACAATTGCCTCTCCGATGCCGATCATTGCAAACAGGATCATGAGCGTGACGACACTTGGAGCAGACGGCACAAGAAGCATGCCGAGGCTGATGACGGTGGAGCCGGCAAAAATCAGCAGATGTTTTTGCCGGCGGTCTGCCAGTTTGCCGAAAGGAACCTGCATGAATGCGTTGACAAGGGTTCTGCATGTCACCACCAGCCCGATCTCGAGTCCCGTGGCGCCCATGGTTTTCTGCATGAGAATCGGCAGAAACGCAATAGAGGGAATCATGATAATCATGGTGGCCATGCGGGAAAGCAGCATTCCCATCACCCGGGAACTCTTGAGCATCAGCCGGAAAACGACCAGCATTGATCCCTTGTTGTCCTTTATCTGCGTGCTTTGCTGTTTGGGCAGGAAAACGGCCACCAGCACCAGGGAGACCATGCTGAGAAGCGCCATTGCGTAAAATGCGGAATTCTGGCCCCAAAGATCCAGGAAAAATCCGCCCAGTACCGGCCCGCCGCCGATTCCGGCAAAAAGGGAGATATTGAGCATGCCCATGTATTTGCCTTCCTCTCCCTCAGGGGACATGTCGCCGATATAGGCCATGGCCATGGGAATGATCATTGCCGAGCCCATGCCGTGGAGAATGCGAATCGCTATCAGGTGTCCCACTGCGGTGGCCAGGGTATACGTATATCCGATCACGGCGTATATCAGCAAACCAAGCACCATGAAACGCTTCTTGCCTTGCCGGTCTGACAGCCCCCCGATAAAAGGCTGCAGCAAACCGCGGCTCAGGGAAAATCCCGCCACGATCAGGCCCAGGTCAAATCCTGTTGCCCCCAGATCTGTGGCATATATGGGCATCACCGGCGCAATGATGCCGATGCCCACCAGGGCGATAAATATGGCCGATAAGATTGTGATGAGAATCGAGTTCTGCATGGGCGCTTGCGGATTCCTATGTTTTTCTTCCGGCGTCAGGATTACACGGAGATGGCGGAATGCAGTATATCCGAACTATATTGTACGCCTGCCGGCGGATGTCAATTGGAAATCCGCTGCGGATTGACACGGCCGATTTTTATTGATAATTGTTCAATATTCATCGTTGCCGGATCACTTACGCATGCTTTTCCGGCTTCCGATTAACACAACAGGAAAATAAAATCAGGTCCGGAAAGGAACCCTCATTATGCCCATATATGAATTCA
>JBKHJS010000070.1:0-11193 GCA_046537995.1 Desulfobacterales bacterium | reverse complement strand
CCACCATGAGCCCGGAAAGCCGGACCCTGCTCCAGGTGCGGGTGGAAAACATCGTGGATACAGACGATATATTCACCATTCTCATGGGCGATGAAGTCGAACCCCGGCGCAATTTTATCCAGAGCAACGCCCTGGAAGTGAGCATGCTCGACATATAATGCATGAACGGGGTTGATGTTCATGCAAAATCCGATAAGGAAATCCTTTTTTTGCGTTTTAACGAAATTGTACTTCGTTGTCCTGACGGCGGTGCGGAAAAGCGGGTTTCCGAGCGGAAATTGAGGCTCGAAGAGGCTCCTGGAGCGAGGAAACTCCTTTTCCGCGCCGCCGATCAGCCAGGGTGCTTACGGATTTCCTTGTTTAAGCCGTTTCTTTATTCGGATTTTTGTCTTTGTTTCGGATTTCGTGCTTCGGATTTCGAATTTATTGTTTGAAAAACCAAGGTCTCTGGCTTGACAGTCAAAATCGGAAAAAAGATAAACTTCCGGCCATGCGATTAGAAGCGCCGGTTGTTGCGTTTTTTCCCGGCCCCGCGGCGGCCCTTTTTCCCGCCCGGGTCTGCCGGGTTGACCTTCATGCTCCGACCGTCCACGGGCTTGCCGTTTAATGCCTTGATTGCCTGGTCGGCTTCCGAATTGCTGGGCATCTCCACGAAACCAAATCCCTTGGATCGCCCGGTATGCCGATCTGCGATGATCTTGGTGCTCTCCACCTCGCCGAATTCGGTAAAAATATCCCTCAGACCGTCCTCAGATACGTTATAAGACAGATTCCCCACATAAATATTCATGGTCATTCCTTTCAATCAGTGATGCGTGTGCGGTTGACGGCGGGTCGTGCATCCGTTTTTCAATCAATCGCACAATTATTATTGAGAACCGATGCCCGGGACGTAAACCGAAAAGCGGGTTGATGGGATGTATGATCGATTCAAATGCGTGCGTGTGATTTTATTTGTAACCGATATTTTTTCCGAATGCAACGGGTATTACATCAAAGACAGCAGTGAACGCCACCGGTCGCCTTCGGTTTGCGCGGGCAGCCCTTTTTCGGCGAGAATGCGGGCGATTTTCTCATCATTGAAGCGGAGAAACGGGTCCACTTTTTTTTCGTCTGCCAGGGCGGCGCAAACGTGGCCGGGATCGTAGCTTTCCTGGTAGCGGTCAATATGGGGATTGTCCGGCTCCAGGTCACGGATAAAGGCAACATATTCCGCCACGTAATCGTGGCCGGCATACACGATGGTTTCATCGGGCAGTGCAAGCAGCACTTTGATGGCGGAAAGAAACGCATCCGGGTCGCCGGTGAAACATTTTCCCACCTTGCCGTTAAACAGGGTGTCTCCGGAGACCAGAAACGGCGGATGATAAAAACAGACCGAATCCCGGGTATGTCCGGGCGTGTGAAATACCTCGATGGTTTGTCCGTCCAGTTCGATTTTTTTCATTTCCAGCAGGGAATTGAAATCCAGATACTGCGCCCGGCTATTTGCAAGCAGTTCCCTGTTTCCCACGGTGTGATCCATATGGGTGTGGGTGTTGGTCACGTATTGGAGAAAAAGGCCGCGGGCTCTGATAAATTCGAGCATTTCGGCCGCAGCGCCGCCGTCTACAGCCATGGCGCCGTGCTTGTCGTATAACAGGTATCCCAGGTTATCCGCGCCATATCGAAACTGCCGGATATTCATGTTTCCCCCCGCTGTTGTTGACCTGAATGGAGTATTTTTGCAATGGCCTCGCCCAGAGATTTCATGGTGTAGGGTTTTCGCAAAAATTCAACCGCACCCAGCTCCTGGATTTTCCGAAGCCGCGGCGTTTCCGAATACCCGCTGACCACAATGGCTTTTTGATCCGGCCGGATTTCCAAAATCCGCTTGTAGGTTTCCAGCCCGTCAATACCGGGATCCATGATCATATCCAGGATGAGCAGATCCGCTTGTTTTTCCTGAATATAGGAGACCGCCGCCTCTCCGCTGGGCACCGTGTCCACGGCATAACCAAGCGAGGAGAGGATGGCGGAGGTGACTTCCCGCTGTTCCCGCACGTCATCGACCACCAGAACAAATTGCCCTTTTCCCTTTACATCTGCATCGGATTTTGGCGCGGCGGATTTTTCCGGTTCCGGATCCCGGCTGCTCACCGGAAAATACAAGTCGATGGTGGAGCCTTCCCCTTGCGTGCTTTGGATGTCAATGTAGCCGTCGTGATCCTTGGCAGTTCCCCAGACCACGGACATGCCCAGGCCGGTGCCGCTTCTGCCCATTTTTTTCTTGGTGTAAAACGGTTCGAAAATATGTTCCATGTCCCGGGCGGCAATACCGGTGCCCGTATCCGAGATCCGGATCCGGAGGTATTTTCCCGCGGGAACGGATTCATACCCGGAAAGGGGCTGATCCAGGTGCACAGTTTTCGTGGATATTTCGACTTTTCCGGTGTCTTCGATGGACTCAACGGCATTGGAGATCAGGTTCATGAGCGCTTTTGACAGATGCACGGGGGAGCCTGTCAGCGCGGGCAGGTCGTCTTCCAGCCGTGTTTCCACGGAAACCCCCGGGTGATAGGATTGTATCTTCCGGTATTCGGGACTTTTTAAGAACTCGTTAATAATGCGGTTGACATCTACGATCATCTTGGTGGGAACCCCGCGCCGGGCCAGGGTCAACAGATCCTGCACAATGGCCACCGCCTTGTTTCCGGACTCGCGCATGGTGAGCACGGGTTTTCGAATCGGGCTGTCTTCTGGCAGCTGCGGCAGAATCAGGTCCGGATAGGTTACGATGGCTGAGAGCACATTATTTAAATCGTGGGCCACGCCGCCGGCCAGCGCCCCCACGGCCTCCATCTTTTTGGCCCGCTGAAGCTGAGCTTCCAGTTGTTTTTCCAAAGTGACATCCCGCAGAATGATCAGCACGGAGATCCGGGTGTTTTCATCCACCACTGGTATGATCCTGAGATTGATGCGTTTGTCGTTTAATTCCACCGGCGCTTCGGGTTCGGTCTGGCTGCCCGAGGCGGCGGCTTCTGCGATATGCCGGCGGATTTTCTTCTGATCGGCCTGTGCAAACAGACCGGCGAATTCGGCGGACAAAAGGCCCGCCTCCGGCCGGCCCAGGATGTCCAGGGCGGCCGGGTTGGCAAAAACAATGGTGGATTGCCCCACAAGCTCCACCATCCCCTCGGACATGTGGTTCAGCGTGGCCTCATACTGCTTTTTGGCGTCCAGCAGCTCCCGGGTGATTTGGCGCTTAAAAAGTTGCTCGGCGCCGAGGATTCGCCCTTTCAGGCTTTCGGCCTGCCCCTGTTCCAGGTGCTGCATGATCGTGTCCACATATTGTGAAAGCTGGTTAAAAGGGCATTTGGCCAGAAAAATATCGGCATTGCAGGTTTCAAAGGAAGGGGCCTCTTCTGCGATGATTGCCGAGAGGACCACGATAAAGCAGTCTTTTAGCTCGGGCCTGCTTCGGATGATCTGGCAGACCTTCTCCCCGTTGATATTGGGCATCACCAGGTCGAGAAATATGACTTCCGGGATGAAGGTCTTCAGCGTTTTCAGTGCCGAGAGTCCGTCTGCGGCCGTGGCCACCAGGCAGTGCTTCTTTTCCAGTTGGTCGGACATGAACCTCAGCATTCCCGGATGGTTATCCACCACCATGACCTGTTTCATAATACTTTTCCAGTTTTTACTGTTTCGTGTTTCAAAAAAATCGGGCCAACTCGCTTACATTATATAACACCTGCCTGGCAATGGCATCAATTGCTATGGAATCCCGCGTTTTTGCAGCAGTTTCAATGGATTCGGCCTGCCCGGCAATCCCGTTTAAGCCCAGATTCACGGCCGCCCCCTTTACGGAGTGGGCCAGCCGGGATGCGCTTGTGAAATCCTGCCGGCTTAAAGCTTCCCGGAGCTCGGCCAACTCCTTTTGCGAATTGTCGATAAACAGCGCAAGCAGCTCCCGGTAGAGTTCCGGGTCCATGTCCAGGTCCCGGGCAAGCTGATTAATATCCATATTTTCCCTAAAAGTCAATATTGCCGGGTGTGCGGGCAAACGGCAGCACGTCCCGGATGTTGGTGATGCCGGTGACCAGCATGACCATGCGTTCGAAACCCAGGCCATAGCCGCTGTGGGGAACACTTCCGTATCTACGGGAGTCCAGATACCACCAGTATTCGGATGTGTCCAGGCCGGTTTCCGCCATGCGCGTTTTGAGCATATCCAGGCGATCTTCGCGCTGGCTGCCGCCGATGATCTCGCCGATGCCGGGGACGATCACGTCCATGGCGGCCACGGTCTGTTCGTCGTCGTTAACCCGCATGTAAAATGGCTTGATCCGCCGGGGATAATCGTAGATCATCACCGGGCAGCCGAAATGTTGCTCAGCCAGAAACCGCTCGTGATCGGTCTGCAGGTCATAGCCGAAAGCAATTTCATGTTCAAAGCGGTGTTCGGATTGTTTCAGCAGGTCCACGGCCTCGGCATAGGAGATGCGTGCAAACGGCCCGGAAACAATGGTTTCCAGGATGCCGGGAAGACTTTTGTCAACAAAACGGAAAAACAGATCCAGGTCTTCTGCGCAGTTTTCCAGTGCATGCGACACCAGGTGCTTGACCAGGGACTCGGCATTATCCATGTTTTCGGAAAGCTCGCAAAAGGCCATTTCCGGCTCCACCATCCAGAATTCCGCTGCATGCCGGCGGGTATTGGAGTTTTCCGCGCGAAAAGTCGGGCCGAAAGTGTACACATCCCCCAGGGCCAGGGCAAAAAGCTCGGCCTCGAGCTGCCCGGAAACCGTCAGAGAGGCTTTCTTCCCGAAGAAATCGTGCCGGTCTGCCAAAGCGCCATCGGATTTCCGGAAATCCTCGGGCGTCAGGGAGGTCACCCGGAACAGCTCGCCTGCGCCCTCGCAGTCCGATCCGGTGATGATGGGCGTGTGCACATAAATAAAACCCTGGTCGCGGAAAAACCGGTGCACTGCATACGCCAATTCGGATCGAATGCGGAATGCTGCGCCGTACTTGTTGGTACGGGGGCGCAAATGTGCGATGCTCCGCAGAAATTCGTCCGAGTGGCGTTTTTTCTGCAATGGATAGGTCTCCGGTGCAACCTGGTAGACCGTGATATTTTCGGCCAGGATTTCCCATTTCTGCCCTTTGCCCGGAGAATGGCGGAGCGCGCCGGTTACCGCCACCGCGGATCCGGTGGTCAGCTCCGTGACCCCGTCGCAGCCGGGCGCGGCGTGATCCGCGACTACCTGCATGTTTGCCAGGCAGGAGCCGTCATTGATTTCCAGAAAGGAAAAGGTTTTGGAATCCCGCCGCGTGCGCACCCATCCCTTGATGCAAACCCGCTTGTCGGGCTCCGCGGTCTGCAGCAGCGACCTGATTTTGTTCCGTTTGCTCGTCATTTCCGCAAATTCCGGGTAATTCGTTGTTCTTGCCGCCGGATTTGCCGAGGGTGTCCGGCGGTGTTTTTAAATTTACTTGACAATATAGCGCCTTTTGCATATAGTCAACATCTTTAAAACACGTAATTCATTAAAATTTAACATAAAAATAGATTTTCATCCATGTCGAGAAAAAACCGCGACGACATCATTTCCGCCCGCAGGCAGCGATGGATCGGCAAATGGCTCGATGCCCTGATGCAGACCTATCCGGACGAGTCCGCCCGCTTTTTTAAAGACACCAAGGATCCGTTTGCCAATCCGGTTGGCGCGACCATGAAAAAAGGCATCACCGATCTTTTTGACGTGGTAACCGCGGAGGCCTTTGACCCGGAGGCCGCGCATACAGCCCTTGAGCCGATGATCCGGGTGCGTGCGATTCAGGAGTTCACCCCTTCGCAAGCCGTGAGCTTTGTCACGGAGATCAAGTCGATAGTTCACAGCGATGCGGGCAGTTCCGCGCAGGCGCATCCGCAGGCCGAAAAGCTCCGGCAGATTGCAGATAACGCCGATCGGGCGCTGCTTGCGGCCTTTGATATTTACGTGAACTGCAAAAAACAAGTATATCAGCTTCGGGCCAGACAGGCACGGGACAGCGTGAGCCAGTTGCTGATCAAAAAGGGGTTGATCAGTGAGCTGCCGGATATCGATCCGGTGCTTTCGGAATAAACAAAAAAGGATAACCGGCAGACCGGCAGTTACGGCATCAACAGCCGAAGCCGGGCAAAGCGAGGTGGTGGTCAATGAACGTAGCGTATTTGTATTCCCTCATTGCAGTCGTGGTTCTCGGACTGATCGCGTATGCGGGTGTGGAAGCCGCGGGACTCGACGTGTTGTTCGGCGTGGTGATACCTTATCTCGCCCTGATCGTCTTTCTCATCGGGTTTGCCAACAAGGTGCTGGATTGGACAAAATCCGCGGTTCCGTTCAAGATTCCCACAACACTGGGACAGCAGAAAAGCCTTGACTGGGTCAGGCACAACAGGTTTGACAGCCCATATACTACCGCCCAGGTGGTGGTCCGGATGCTTTTGGAAATCCTGCTGTTTAGGTCGCTGTTTAAAAACACCCGCGTGGGTTTCGGCAAGGGCCAGCGCATCGCATACAAGTGGGTGATCTGGCTGTGGCTTTTTGCCATCCTGTTCCACTACTCCTTTTTTGTAGTGGTGTTGCGGCACCTGCGGTTTTTTGCCGAGCCTGTGCCGTTTTTCGTCAGCTTCCTGGAGAAAATCGACGGCATGCTCCAGATACTGCTGCCCAACCTGTTTCTCTCCGGCGTGGTGCTCTTGGGCGGTGCCCTGCTGCTGCTTTTGCGCCGGGTTCTTTTGCCCAAGATGGTCTATCTCTCCAAGCCGGCGGATTATTTTCCCCTGTTTTTAATCATCGGCATTGCGGTTACCGGCCTGATGATGCGGTATCTGGACAAGGTGGACGTGGTCCGGGTCAAGGAGCTGACCATGGGCCTGGCCACGCTTCAGCCGGGCATCCCGGAAGGCGGCATCAGCGGGCTGTTCTACGTTCATCTGTTTTTTGTCTCCATTCTTGTGGCCTATATCCCGTTTTCCAAGATCATGCACATGGGCGGGGTCTTTTTGAGTCCCACCCGGAACCTGGCCAACAACACCCGGGCCAAACGGCACGTCAATCCCTGGAATTACCCGGTCAAGACCCATACTTATGAAGAGTATGAAGAGGACTTCAGAGATAAAATGAAAGAGGCTGGCATTCCAGTTGAAAAGGAGTAGCTATGGCTGATACGCCGAAACCAGACCAACTGTATAAGAACATCGACCATACCATGCCGGAAAAGGCGTGGGAGGATATTCCGCCGGATCTGTCCCCGGGCCGGTTCCCCTACCCGACCAAGCCCAAGAACTTGGAATATCTCGACATGCCGACTCCCACCAAGGAGGAGTGGTCCCCGGCCGACGAGGAATGGCCGATTCCAGACAACTGGCAGGAAATCATCCACGAGGGGTTCAAGGACCGGCTGGAAAAGTACCGATCCCTGAAGATCTTCATGGACGTGTGCGTGCGGTGCGGGGCATGTGCGGACAAGTGCCACTTTTTTATCGGCACCGGCGATCCCAAGAACATGCCGGTGCTGCGCGCCGAACTGCTGCGGTCGGTGTACCGCAAGGACTTTACCACGGCCGGAAAGATCCTGGGAAAGATCAACGGCGGGCGCCCCTTGACAAAACAGGTGCTCAAGGAATGGTTCTCCTATTTCTACCAGTGCACGGAATGCCGGAGATGTTCGGTTTACTGCCCGTACGGCATTGATACCGCGGAGATCACCATGATGGGCAGGGAGCTGCTTTCCCTGCTGGGACTTAACATCAACTGGGTCCTGGAGCCGGTGGCCAATTGTTTCCGCACCGGCAACCACCTGGGAATTCAGCCCCATGCCCTAAAGGAGATGATCGAGTTTTTCTGCGACGACATCGAGGAGATTACCGGCGTTAAAATCAATCCCACGTTTAACCGCAAAGGGGCCGAAATCCTGTTTATCACCCCGTCAGGGGATTATTTTGCGGATCCGGGCACCTATACGATGATGGGCTACCTGCTGCTCTTCGAGCACCTGGGCCTGGACTATACCCTGTCGACTTACGCATCCGAGGGCGGCAACTTCGGCCTGTTTACCTCCTCTGAAGCCATGAAGCGGCTGAACGCCAAGATGTTTGCCGAGGCCAAGCGCCTTGGCGTAAAATGGATCCTCGGCGGAGAATGCGGCCACATGTGGCGGGTGATCCATCAGTACATGAACACCATGAACGGACCGCCCGAGTTCGGCGAGACCCCTGCGTCCCCGATCACCGGAACGGTCTTTGATCATGCGGCCGGCACGAAGATGGTGCACATCACGGAATTCACAGCGGATCTGCTGCGCCACAATAAGCTCAAGCTCGATGCGTCCAGAAACGATAACAAGGTGGTCACCTATCACGATTCGTGCAACCCGGCACGGGCCATGGGACTTTTTGAAGAACCCCGCTACGTCCTGAAAAACGTATGCAACCATTTCTACGAGATGCCGGAAAACACCATCCGCGAACAGACCTTCTGCTGCGGCTCAGGTTCCGGTTTAAATACCGAGGAAATCATGGAGATCCGGCTTCTGGGCGGTCTGCCCCGGGCCAATGCCGTCAAGTACGTGCATGAAAAATTCGGTGTCAACATGCTGTCCTGCATCTGCGCCATCGACCGGGCCGCGTTTCCGCCGTTGATGGATTACTGGGTTCCCGGCGTCGATGTGACCGGTATACATGAGCTGGTGGGCAATGCGCTGGTTATGGAAGGCGAAAGCGAACGAACCATGGATCTGCGCTTTGAACCACTCAAAGAAGAAACGGAGGTAGACGCCGATGAATGATAAGAACAAGATCATCACGGGTTTGGTCATATTTTTCCTGGTGGTGCTGTTTCCGTTCTGGTTTAACCTGATTTTCGGCGCGGCTGACGCCTCAACGGCCCCGGAAACGGAACTGACAGACAAGGCCAAAAAAGCTGAAACCTGTGTCGCTGAAACCGAGTACATGAGAACCGAACATATGCAGATTCTGGACCAGTGGCGGGATACGGTGGCCAGAGACGGTCAGCGCATCTATGTGGCCGAAGACGGAAAGGAATACGATCCGAGCCTGTCCAACTCCTGCATGGACTGCCATTCCAACAAGGAAAAGTTCTGTGACCGCTGCCACGATTACGCATCGGTAGACCCCTACTGCTGGGATTGTCATACATACCCGGAGGAGACAGAGTAATGGAGAACAGCAGAAGACGCTTCCTAAAAAACGCCGGTTTTTCCATACTGGGAGTGGGTGCCGGTTCGATGCTCATCGGGCTGACCGGGCCCACAGCAAAGGCCGCCGGACCGGATGCCGGGCGGAGCCCGGAATTTTCCATGGGCGACAAGGCAATGGAGGCCGAGCGCTGGGGGATGGTTGTGGATACCCGCAAGCTCGATGACAGCATTTGCCGGAAAATGCAGGAGGCCTGCCACAGCATCCACAACGTGCCCGCGCCGAAGGGCGAATCCGCCCGGAGAAAACAGGATATCAAGTGGATCTGGCCCACGGAGTTTCAGCACGCCTTTCCAGGCCAGGAAGTGGAGTTTTTGTCAGAGGATGCGGCGCAGCGGCCCGTTGTCGTACTGTGCAACCACTGCGACAATCCGCCCTGCGTGCAGGCCTGCCCGACCAAGGCGACTTTCAAGCGCGAAAGAGACGGCATCGTGTTGATGGATTTTCACCGGTGCATCGGGTGCCGGTTCTGCATGGCGGCCTGCCCGTTCGGCGCACGCAGCTTCAACTTTCGGGACCCCCGGCCGGACATCGAAGATGAGAACCCCGATTTTCCCACCCGTATGCGCGGCGTGGTGGAGAAATGCAACTTCTGCGCCGAGCGCCTGGCAGTGGGCAAGAAACCGGCCTGCGTGGAGGCCTCTGAGGGCGCGCTGACCTTCGGGGATCTCAATGATCCGGAATCCGATGTTCGCAAGCTGCTGGCAGAAAAGTACGCTATTCGGCGGAAACCGAACCTGGGGACCTTCCCCTCCGTGTTCTATATCGTATGATCGTATGAGGGAGCTATGCTAGAAAAAGCGCTAAGAGGAAGCAAGAAATACTGGATGTGGCTGCTGGCCCTGGCGGTTTTGATCGCCATCGGATTTTTCTTTTACCTGCGTCAGCTGTATACGGGATTAGGGATCACGGGCATGAGCCGGGATGTCACCTGGGGGTTCTACATTGCCCAGTTCACCTTCCTGGTCGGGGTGGCCGCCTCTGCGGTGATGCTGGTGCTGCCCTACTATCTGCACGATTACAAGACATTCGGGAAGATCACGGTGATCGGCGAGTTTCTGGCCGTGTCCTCGGTGCTCATGTGCATGTTGTTTATCATCGTCGATCTGGGTCAGCCCATGCGGCTGCTAAACGTGATCTTCTACCCCACGCCCAACTCCATGCTGTTCTGGGACATGATCGTGTTAAACGGCTACCTGTTTTTAAATATCGTGATCGGCTGGAACGTTCTGGATGCGGAACGAAACGGTGTGGCCCCGGAAAAATGGATCAAGCCCCTGATCTATATTTCCATTCCCTGGGCGATTAGTATTCACACGGTAACGGCTTTTCTCTACTGCGGGCTTCCCGGCAGGGGCTTCTGGCTGACCGCCATTTTGGCCCCGCGCTTTCTGGCATCTGCCTTTGCCGCAGGGCCCGCGTTTCTGATACTGCTTGCATTTATCATCCGCAAGTTCACCAATTTTGACGCAGGGACCAAGGCCATCCAGACCCTGGCCAAGATCGTGACCTACGCGGTCATCGCCAATCTGTTTTTCTTTCTGTGCGAGGTCTTTGTGGCCGCATACAGCCAGATTCCCGAACATACGGCGCATCTGAAATACCTGTTTTTCGGGATGCACGGCCACGGCGCGCTGGTGCCCTGGATGTGGACATCCATGGCCCTGGTGGTGGTTGCCATTATCCTGCTGGTCATCCCGCAGGCGCGGCAGAATGAAACCACGCTGGGCTTTGCCTGCGTGTTCGTTTTTGTCGGCATATGGATCGACAAGGGGCTTGGCATGATCTCCGGCGGATTTATCCCCAATCCCCTGCACGAGATTACCGAGTACGTGCCCACCGTGCCGGAAATACTGATCACCATCGGCGTGTATGCCGTGGGATTTCTGGTTTTGACCGTGCTCTACAAGGTGGTCACCGGCGTCAAGGAGGAACTGGCCGGATAA
>JBKHJS010000069.1:0-11360 GCA_046537995.1 Desulfobacterales bacterium | reverse complement strand
CCATTATCCAGCAGCCCGCCCCCGGCATCCGGAAAATTGCCTTCAGGGGAGATGTGTGGCATCTGCGGCTGCAGGTTCCACCCGATCAGCCCGGTACCGCGTGGGTGCGAACCAATATCGGCCGCGCACACTCATTCAGACAGGAGGTTATCGCCCGGGTGGAACAAAACGAGGCCCTGCTGCATCACGACTGGTCGGATATTGAAATGGTGCCCGCGGGCGACGGGGAGTTTGAAATCTGTCTGCCGCTTTGCCAGGTCGGCCATTTTGAGGCCAAGACCTATTTTTTGCCGGATGAGACAGGCCAGCCGGTCTGGCCGCTGGGAGAAAACGCCGCGGTCAACGTGGAGCCGGCTGAAACGGTTTGCGGCAATATTATCTATAATGCATTTGTCCGGCAGTTCGGTCCCAATAAGCACCAGCGCCGGCATCCGCCCAGAGATGTGAATTTCAAGGCCCTGGATGAGCAGGGATATACGGTAATTCCGCCTTCAGGCAAGTTCCGGGATGTGATCCGGGAACTCGATTTTATCGTCTACGAGCTGGGATGCCGTTTTATTCAACTGATGCCGGTCAATCCCACTCCCACCACATACGGCCGTATGGGCCGCTTTGGCAGCCCGTATGCGGCCCAGAGCTTTACGGCCGTGGATCCGGCAATGGCCGAGTTTGATCCCAGGGCCACGCCGCTGGAGCAGTTCATGGAGCTGGTGGATGCAATCCACCGGCGCCGCGCACGGGTCATCCTGGACATTGCCATCAACCATACCGGGTGGGGCGCGGCCATTCATGAAACCCATCCCCACTGGCTGGACCGCAGCGCTGACGGCAAAATCCGGATGCCCGGGGCCTGGGGGGTGGTGTGGGAGGATTTGACCAAGCTGGATTTCCGGCATCGGGACTTGTGGCAGTACATGGCTGAGGTGTTTCTGACCTGGTGCCGCCGGGGCGTGGACGGATTCCGGTGTGATGCGGGCTACATGATTCCGGTGGCGGCCTGGTCCTATATTGTCTCCCGGGTGCGCGAGGAATTTCCGGACACGATTTTTTTCCTCGAAGGCCTGGGCGGAAAGATTTCCGTGACCCGGCAAATCCTGGATACGGCCAATTTCAACTGGGCCTATTCGGAATTGTTTCAAAATTACGACCGGCATCAGGTTACACATCACCTGGCACTGGCAGATGATATTTCGGCTGCCGACGGAATCGCGATTCATTTTGCTGAAACCCATGATAACAACCGCTTGGCCGCGGTTTCCAAGCGGTATGCCAGGATGCGCACGGCTTTGTGCGCGCTGCTTTCCCAGGCTGGCGGATTTGCTTTTGCAAACGGCGTGGAGTGGTTTGCCACCGAGAAAATCGACGTCCACGGGGCGCCTGCGCTCAACTGGGGGGCCGGGGACAACCAGGTGGCCCATATCCGGCGCCTGAGCACATTGCTGAAAAATCACCCGGTGTTTTTCGGAAACACGGCGCACCAATGGATTATGGCCGCGGAAGGAAATTTTATCGCAGTGCTGCGCTCGCGCCCGGATTTAAAAAAGGCCCTGGTTGTGGTGGTGAACCTGGACCATGAACATGAAGTCATCGCCCGTTGGCATGCAAATCCGCAATTTTTTGCAGGCGATTGCCTCATCGACTTGATCACGGGGCAGCGCGTGGATGCAGAGGCATCCGGGGATACCTGGCAGCAACGCCTGGCCCCGGCAGAAGTGCTTTGCCTCAGTTGTGATCCGGCGGATCTTTCCATGATTGAGCAATCCGAAAGCGGTCTTTCCGAAGATCCTGCTTGCAGCGCATCCCAGCAGCTTCGGGCCGCAGCGCTTGACGTGTTTTCCCACTACCACGGCACGGTGCATATCACGGATTTTGATCCGGATGCAGCCGCAGCGGAAATATACCGGGATCCGGAGGCCTTCTGCAGGCGCATGAACCCGTACAGCGAGGAGTCCCGGGTGGTGTCCTGGCAGTGGCCTGCAGATATCCGGCGGGAGGTCATGGTGCCGCCCGGCTATTTCGTGCTGGTCCGGGCGCCGGTGCATTTTCGGGCGCACTTGGTGAGAGGCGATCGCACGTATTGGACCGGATTTGCCATGGAGGTTGCAGACGGCGGGCATTTTCTGATCATTCCGCCCATGCCGGCCCCTGCCGATCACGTGCAGTCGACTTTGAAAATGACGGTTTACGAGCAAGACCGGTGCGTGCACGAATCCGCGAATTTGCTTCACCTGGCCGATCCCGGAGGGCTTTGCGTCAACCGGGTCATCCAGCGACAGGACCTGATTTCCAGGCCGTTTGTTTTTCTGGCCACCAACGGCCGCGGGGCAATGACGCGCACGGCCACGTATCCCAGGCGCATGCGCTCGCGCTATGATGCCCTGCTGGCGGCCAATCTTCATGAGCAAATGCCTGTGGATCGCTGGATTATGTTTTCCCGCTGCCGGGCCTGGGTGGTGTACCAGGATTATTCCCAGGCCGTGCGCACGGACAGCCTCCAGCGTTTTGTCTATGATTACGAAAATCACGGGCAGTGGCAGTTCATGATCCCCACCGGCCTGGGCCGGCATATCCGGCTTTCCATGCAGGTGGAAATGATTCCGGGTGAAAACCGGGTGCGGCTGCATTTTACCCGTCATCTGCAGCAGGATGCAGATCAACTGGAAGACGGGCGCCCGGTATGGCTGATTCTCCGGCCGGACATGGAGAACCGCAGCTTTCATGAAACCACCAAGGCGTTTACCGGGCCGGAACACACGTTTCCGGATGCAGTTGAGCCGGGCGGGGAAGGCTTTGTCTTTTGCCCGGACGAAGAACACCGGATCGAACTGGCCGCTCCGGGCGCCGAGTTTGTCTTTGAGCCGGAATGGCATTATATGGTACATCGCCCCGTGGAAGCCGAGCGGGGCCTGGATGCCAATTCCGACCTGTTCAGCCCGGGCTATTTCCGGGCCCGGATGTCCGGGGGAGAGTCCCTGAGCCTGGAGGCTGCTGCAGGCGAGATCGGCGACCGTGATGCCGGCTCGCCGATGGCCGCGCCGGAACCGGAAGCAGACCGGATTGCCCCCCTTCCGGTTGCCGAGGCCATGCGCCGGGCCATGAAGCATTACGTGGTCGCGCGCGAGCCGCATCAGTCGGTGATCGCCGGATATCCCTGGTTTCTGGACTGGGGGCGCGATTCACTGATTTTCTGCCGGGGCTTGATCGCCGAGGGGGCCTATTCGGAAGCGCTTTCAATCATCCGGCTTTTTGCGCAGTTCGAGGATCGCGGCACGCTTCCCAACATGATTCAGGGCGAGGATGCGGCAAACCGCGACACTTCGGATGCGCCCCTGTGGCTGATGGTTGCGTGCCGGGATCTTGCAAAGGCTTCCGGGGATTTTGCCTTCCTGGAAGAACGTCTTGGCGGCCGGAGCCTGCGGCAGATCCTGTTTTCCATTGCAGCCGGCTACATGCAGGGTACGCCAAACGGCATACGCGTGGACCCGGAGACGGCACTGGTATTCAGCCCGGCGCATTTTACCTGGATGGACACCAATTTTCCCGCAGCCACGCCCAGGCAGGGATACCCGGTAGAAATCCAGGCGCTCTGGCATGCGGGGCTCGTGTTTTTAGCCGGGCTGGACCCGCCGGAAAACGCCGCATCCGGGTTTGATCCCGAAGCACTGGCAAGCCGGGTGGCCAAGTCCATCACGGATTGTTATTTTAATGAAAAGCGCGGATATCTGTCAGACTGCCTGCACTGCGATCCGGATACGCCGGCGAAAAATGCTGCGGCAGATGATGCGCTTCGCCCCAACCAGTTGTTTGCCGTGACCATGGGTGCACTCGATGATCCGGCGATCTGCCGGTCCATTCTGGCATCCTGCCGGGAACTGCTGGTGCCGGGCGCTATCCGGAGTCTTGCTGACCGCCGGGTTGATCGGCCCGTGGAAATCCGGCATGATGGGCAACTGCTTGGAGATCCATATTATCCTTACCGCGGGCGGTATGCCGGTGACGAGGATACCAGCAGAAAACCCGCATATCATAACGGAACGGCATGGACCTGGGTGTTTCCATCTTTCTGCGAGGCATGGGTCAGGGTGTACGGGGACGCAGCCCGGCCCGCGGCCCTGGCCTGGCTGGGCAGTGCCACGCGGCTGATCAATGAAGGCTGCCTTGGTCACGTGCCTGAAATTCTCGACGGGGATAGCCCGCATCACCAGCGCGGCTGCGATGCCCAGGCGTGGGGCGTCAGCGAGCTTTACCGGGTGTGGCGGCAGATATCCGCGGATTAACGCGATTGATTCGCGTTTCAATGTTTTTTTACCTAAATTGAGCATTTGCGTTTTTGTTATTGTTTCGGATTTCGTGCTTCGAATTTCGAATTTTGGGGTTTCAAGCGAATCGGGCTGTTGGAAAAGCCTAAAATTTTTATTCCGGAAAACCACTGACAGGGGAGGTTATGAGTACCTTGAAGACATATCAAGTATATCCGCGGGTTCCCGAGCGACTCCAGTTTCTCGAGACATTGGCCCGCAACATGTGGTGGTGCTGGCGGCTGGATGCCATCGAGCTTTTCAGGCGGGTGGATCCGAGGCTGTGGGAGCAGTCCGGCCGAAATCCCATCGTGTTTGCCACGATGATGTCCCAGGAGCGATTCGAGCGCGGAACCCGGGATGAGAGCTTTCTGGCCCATCTCGACCGGGTGCAGAAAAAATTTGAACAAGAGATCAAAACCCCGGTGGATTATTCCCAAACCCGCTATGGCCGGGATAAGCGGGTGGCCTATTTTTCCATGGAATTTGGCATCCATGAAAGCCTTCCGTTTTTTTCCGGCGGACTGGGGGTGCTGGCCGGCGATCACTTAAAGGCTGCATCCGATCTGCAAATTCCCATGGTGGCAGTGGGCCTGCTTTACAGAAAAGGTTATTTTCACCAGTACCTGGATCACGAGGGCTGGCAGCAGGAGGATTACACGGAAACCGATATTTTTCACCTGCCGGTCAATCTTGCCAAGGACGCTGACGGAAAGGAGTTGACAGTTACAGTGGACGGGCCCAGCGGTCCCATCCATGCCCAGGTCTGGGTGGTTAAAATCGGGCGCGTGCCCCTGTATCTTCTGGATACCAATATTGCGGAAAATCAGCCGGAAGTAAGAGAGGTCACCGCCCGGCTCTATCCGGGCGAGTCGCCCAACCGGCTGGCTCAGGAGGTGGTTCTGGGCATCGGCGGGATGAAGGTCCTCGAGCAGCTCAATATAGATCCTTCGGTCTGCCACATGAACGAGGGGCATTGCGCTTTTGCCTGCATCGAGCGCATTGCCCAGGTTATGGAAACCTGCCATGTGGATTTGAAGACCGCCCTGGAAATCGTGCCCAGAAGCATGGTCTTTACCACCCATACTCCGGTGGCCGCCGGGCACGACGAGTTTTCCATCGAGATGGTCCGGCCCTACCTGGAGGCCTATGAAAAACGGCTGGGTACTACTTTGGATACCATTCTTTCCTGGGGCCAGACCGGCAACGTATTCGATCCTGAGGCCAAGATCTGCATGTTTGTTCTGGCCCTGACGTTTTCGCAGTTCTGTAACGGGGTCAGCCAGCTTCACGGCAGCGTGGCGCGGCAGATGTGGCACGATGTCTGGCCCAAGCGACCGGTGGAGGAAGTCCCGATTTCCCATGTCACCAACGGGGTCCACATTCCGTCCTGGATTTCTGTTGAAAACCACATGCTTTTTGAGCGTTACCTGGGTCCGGACTGGTATTTGAACAATGCCCATACCGACCTGACAAACCGGATTGACCAGATTTATAACGAAGAAATCTGGCGTGCCAGGGAGATGAGCCGATCCCGGCTGGTACGAAGCTGCCGGTCCATGATGGTCAGGCAGTGCGGCCGGAGAAATGCGCCCAAGGCGGTCATGAAGGAAGCAGAATCCGTATTGGATCCTGAAATACTGACCATAGGGTTTGCCCGGCGGTTTGCCACCTATAAACGTGCCTATTTGTTGTTTATGGAACCGGAGCGCCTGGAAAAAATGATTAAATCGAGTACCATGCCGATTCAGTTCGTATTTGCCGGCAAGGCGCATCCCAAGGACAATGAAGGAAAGGAGCTCATCAGGCAGGTGGTGCAGTTTTCCCGGCGTCAGGGCCTGAGCCGCAGAATTATTTTCCTGGAAAATTATGATATCAACATTGCCCGCCATCTGGTGCAGGGGGTGGATGTATGGCTCAACACCCCACGTCGTCCCTTGGAGGCATGCGGCACTTCCGGGATGAAGGCAGCGGTCAACGGCGTGCTCAATCTCAGTATCCTCGACGGATGGTGGGCGGAAGGATATTGCCAGAGGTGCGGATGGAGCATCGGCAGCGGAGAGGAATACCAGGATCATGCCTACCAGGATGCCGTCGAAGCCCGGGCCCTGTATAATATACTGGAAAACGACGTAATCCCGGCTTTTTACGACAGGCACGAAGGCGATACCCCGGTGCGATGGGTGGAGATGATGAAGGAATCCATGAAGCTGGTGCTGAAAAATTTCTGCGGCCACGGCATGGTTCAGAAGTATGAAGGCAATTACTATTTGCCTGCAGTGGACAATTATGCCCGGCTTACAGCCGATCAGGGCCGGGCCGCGCAGGAGCTGGTATCGCAAAGACGCCGCATTGAGCAGGAATGGCCCAAAGTGCAGATCTGGAGTCCGGAAAGTGAAACTGACGTGGTCTACCGGGTCGGGGACACCTTCCAGGTGACCACAGAAGTGCACCTGGGCGGGTTGACCCCGGATGATGTGGAGGTTGAGCTTTATTACGGAGAGCTGCAAACCGTGGAGAAACTCAGAAATGCCAATGTCGTGAAAATGTCCATGATCGAGGACCTGGGCGAAGGCTATTACCGGTACGCATGTGACGTGCCATGCGAGCATGCGGGACGGTTCGGTTTTACCGCGCGGGTCATGCCCACGGGTGACGATTATCTGAAATACGCCCCGGGCTTTCTGACCTGGGCGTAAGCGCGAATCAAGGGAGGGCAATGTGCCGGCAAAAAAGCGCAACCCCCGGGTGCTGATCGTGACCCCGGAGGTGACATATCTACCCCAGGGAATGGGCAATATCGCCAATTACCTGTCGGCAAAGGCCGGCGGCCTGGCCGATGTATCGGCCGCGCTGATCAGCAAGCTTTTTGCCCTGGGCGCGGACGTGCACGTGGCCATGCCGGATTACCGGGGGATTTTTCACAAGAATATCGGCCCCCTGTGGGATCTCTACAGAAAAGAACTGGAGACCTATCAGAAGTATATCCCCGAAGAGCGCCTGCACCTGGCCGAGGACCGGGTGTTTTACTATGTGCATCATGTGTATTCCGATTTTACCCAGGAAAACATCAAGATCGCCCTGGCGTTTCAGCGGGAGGTGATCAACAACATCCTGCCGCGGGTCAGACCGGATCTGATTCACTGCAACGACTGGATGACCGGGCTGATCCCCGGGTATTCCAGAATGATGGGTGTTCCCGCCCTTTTTACGATTCACAACATTCATACGGTCAAGGCCACCCTGGCCGAAATCGAGGACCGGGGCATTGATGCGGCCGAGTTCTGGCAGCATCTTTATTATGATTACATGGCGGTCAACTACGAGGAAACCCGGGATACCAACCCGGTGGATTTTCTGGTCAGCGGCGTATTCGGCGCGCATTTCGTCAATACAGTCAGCCCCACGTTTCTGCGCGAAATCGTTTCCGGCCGGCATAATTTTGTTTCCCATTCCCTGCGGCGGGAACTGACCAACAAGGATCATTCGCAATGCGCCTACGGCATTTTAAACGCACCGGATGCATCCTATGAGCCGGCAAGCGATCCGGAACTGGTTCAAAATTATACACCGGAGGACTGGACTCCGGGCAAGCAGGCCAACAAGCTTTACCTGCAGAAGCATATCGGCTTGATCGAAAACCCCGATGCCCCGATATTTTTCTGGCCTTCCCGGCTGGATCCCGTGCAGAAGGGGTGTCAGCTTCTTGCCGATATTCTCTATCACATTGTTGCAAAGTACTGGCAGCAGCAGCTCCAGGTGGTTTTCGTGGCAAGCGGCGTGTTTCAGCGTTATTTTCTCTCGATTGTGAATTTTCACAGCATAGAGGATCGGGTGGCCGTGTGCAGTTTCAGCGAGCCCCTGTCGCGTTTGACTTATGCAGCGGCCGATTTTTTGTTGATGCCATCGAGTTTTGAGCCGTGCGGACTGCCCCAGATGATCGGTCCCAAGTATGGCACGCTGCCGGTTGCCCATGATACCGGCGGCATCCACGATACCGTGCAGCACCTGGATCTGGCCAGAAATCGGGGCAACGGGTTTTTGTTTGAGGTGTTTGACACTTCCGGCCTGATGTGGGCCGTGGACGAGGCCATGGCGTTTTACCAGCGTACAGACGAGGTCAGGGTGCCGCAGGTCCGGCGGATCATGCAGGAAGCCGCAGAGAGCTTCAATCATGAGGTCACCGCCGGTCACTATATTGAATTGTATGAGAGAATGCTTCAGCGTCCATTGATCACGGAGGCCTATGAAACCGCATAAGACAGAACCAAACGCGCCGGTCCGGCGGCTTTTGGAACTCGATCCGGATCTGGCGCCCTATGCTTCGGTGATTGCCGGGCGTGCCCGAAGAATCCGGGACACGGAACACCGCCTGACCGGCGGGAACATCACCCTGCCGGATTTTGCCTCCGGCCACGAATATTTCGGCCTCCATTTTTGGGAAAATCAATGGGTTTTTCGGGAATGGGCCCCCAATGCCACGGCCGTTTACCTGATCGGTGATATGACCAAATGGCTAGAGGAAAAGCGCTACCGGCTTGAAAAAAATGATCAACCGGGTGTATGGGAAACCCGGCTGCCGGCTGAAAGCCTTGCACACGGCGATCATTACCGGCTTCGCATCTACTGGCACGGCGGCAGCGGGGACCGGATTCCGGCTTATGCCCGGCGGGTGGTCCAGGATCCGGAAACCCTGATTTTTTCCGCCCAGGTTTGGCAGCCCGAACATCCATACCAGTGGCAAAAGCCCGGCTTCCGGTGTCCGGTGGATGCGCCGCTGATTTACGAGGTACACGTGGGCATGGCCCAGGAAGAAGAAAAAATCGGTACCTACCGGGAGTTTACCCGGAACGTACTGCCGCGCATTGTGGATCTGGGCTACAATGCCATCCAGTTAATGGCGGTCCAGGAGCATCCCTATTACGGTTCTTTCGGGTATCAGGTGTCGAATTTTTTTGCCGCATCCTCGCGCTTCGGCACGCCCGAGGACTTAAAGGAACTGGTGGACACGGCCCACAAATCCGGGATCTGCGTGCTGATGGATCTTGTGCATTCCCATGCGGTTACCAATGAGGCAGAGGGCTTAAGCCGGTTTGACGGCACCCTGTACCAGTATTTCCATGCAGGCGACAGGGGCCATCATCCTAGCTGGGATTCCAGGCTGTTTGATTACGGCAGGATCGAGGTCCTGCATTTTCTGCTTTCCAACTGCCGCTTCTGGCTGGATGAATACAAGTTTGACGGTTTCCGGTTTGACGGCATCACCAGCATGCTCTACACCCATCACGGCCTGCAAAAGGCCTTTGCTTCCTATGACGACTATTTTGACAGCAGCGTGGATGAAGATGCGCTTGTCTACCTGACTCTGGCCAACAAATTGATCCATGAGCTGCGGGCCGATGCAATCACCATTGCCGAGGATGTCAGCGGCATGCCGGGCCTGGCGCTGTCCAATGCCTCCGGCGGCACCGGTTTTGACTATCGTTTTGCCATGGGCATTCCGGATTACTGGATCCGGATTTTAAAGGAATACCGGGATGAACAGTGGCCCCTGGGCGGGATATGGCACGAGCTGACCAACCGCCGGGCCGAGGAGAAGACCATCAGCTACGCCGAATCCCACGACCAGGCGCTGGTGGGGGATCAGACCCTTATTTTCCGCCTGATCGGTGCGGATATCTACGAGCACATGCACAGGGATGATCCCCATCCGACAGTGGAGCGGGGCGTGGCCCTGCACAAGATGATCCGGCTGATTACCCTGTCCACGGCCGGACACGGGTATCTTAATTTCATGGGCAACGAGTTCGGCCATCCCGAGTGGATCGATTTTCCCAGGCAGGGCAATGACTGGTCCTACCGGTATGCCCGCCGGCAGTGGCATCTGGCCGATGCAGATTATCTCAAATACAGTGATCTGCTTCGTTTTGACAAGGCGATGATCGCAATGGCCCGAAAATATAAAATTCCGGGCACGCCGGATCCGCACCTGATACATGAGCACACGGAAAACAAGGCGCTGGCCTTTGAACGCAACAGACTGATTTTTGTTTTTAATTTTCATCCTGCCGCGTCTTATACGGATTATTCCATCAGCGCCCCTGCGGGAAAATATCAGATGATTCTGGACTCGGATGCTTCGGAATACGGCGGTCACGGGCGCCTGGCTCCGGGGCAGACCCATTTGACAATGAATGAAAATCCGGAAAAAGGGGGCGGGGAGGTGTTAAAGCTGTATTTGCCGACCCGGACCGCGTTCGTGCTGGCCCCGGCCTCATGATCTCCGGGCGGCAATACGTGTTAAGGCCTCAGGGTCTGATTTTTTCGCGGCAGTTCCGGCAGAACGCCGTATCCTTGCGGTCCGTGTCCTCCACTGAGTTGGAAAACCGCATTACGCATTCTTCATTGTCGCAATGGGAAAGCCCCCAGGTGTGGCCGAGTTCATGAACCACCTCTTTTAAAACCCTTTGCCGGACAAGGCATTTATTCTCGTCTAGTTCGTAGAAGTCCGGGCGGAGGCGGGGCAGGGCGACAAAAGCTTCCCGGCCGTTGACGGACGCATATCCGAAAATAAAGTTAAGCTCCTGGTTGTAGCAGTCCTGGTCAATGAGTCCGACAAGGCGCTCGGCCTCGGGGCAGGAAACGCTTTGCAGCAGTTGCATGACGGCATCTGAGGTATACTGCTGTCTTTGCTCGTCATAACCCTGCTTTGGAAGGGGCATGGCTTTTCCGGTTTTAACAGGACGATCCACATAAAGGCCGAGTTTGTCTTCAAGCCATGAGATCAGGTGTATGGGGATCGGGCCGATTGGAACCAGGAGAATCATGCCGCTTGCCTCCTTTTTCCAGAATCTGCTCAAATTTGGAACTTAAAGGATAAAATATTTTACATCATAGGACAATGCGGAAAAAAATGCAAGTTTCCGGTGAGCAGCCCCGATGCCCGGGCAAGACCCCGCTGGCCCGTCTCTCGTGCAATTCGCCATGCGGCAATCCCGTCAATCTCCGCACGGGAGAACCGTGTCGGGTTCCACAGACATTTACAATCGAATATCCGGGCGA
>JBKHJS010000255.1:0-2521 GCA_046537995.1 Desulfobacterales bacterium | reverse complement strand
CCCCGCCGCCCCGCCCCTGGCCAGACCCTCGCCAGTTGGCCCCTGCATCCAGGCCAGTAGGGCTTCAAAATCCCCGGTGTAGGGCGAACCTGCGTGTTCGACCTTGTTGCCAAGGTCGGTATCGGGATCGGGGTCGGTATCGGTATCGGGATCGGGATCGAAGCCGGATATACCGATTCCGGCCGCGGCAGCGACCGTAAGCCCGGGTGGCGGATTTGCCGGTCTATTGGTATGGATTGACAGACCCGGGGAAATCTTTTAAACAACAGGGAAAAAATATAAGCGGGAGGATCTCTGATGGCCGAGCAACCCGGCAAAACCGACAATTCCATGCCCCTTTCTCCGGATACCATCCGCACCGACATGCTGGAGCCCATTGAATACGAGTTTTCCGGCAGACGGGATATTGACGTGGTTATCGAACAGCCCGAATATACCTCCCTGTGCCCCCGCACCGGCCTGCCGGACTTCGGGTGTATTACCATCCGCTACAATCCCGGCAAATATATTGTCGAGCTCAAGTCTCTGAAATATTACCTGATGCAGTACCGCAACGTTGGGATTTTCTATGAAAATGCGGTCAACCGCATGCTCGACGATTTGGTCTCTGTGCTGGCCCCCCGGCAGATGACGGTCATCGGGGAGTTTTTCGCCCGGGGCGGCATATCCACCACAGTGACCGCGCATTACCCCGAATAGCCCCTCCCCTTGATTGTTGCCGCTTATTTGCCCAAAAATAGAACGAGCGCTCGATTTTTTCCATTGACACGCTATGGCGCCATGGATAAAAATGGGTTTGCTTGAAACCGGGTTGAAAATTCAGGCAAATTTCGGCAACATGAAAAAACGCACGCATATTCGTTTCCAGTTTCCGCGGTAATGCCGCCGAGGGGCCCATGCAGGATTTGCAGACAGCGCCACAAACAGAAGCATTCGATGAATTCCGGCAGATGACCCTGCTGTCCATGGAAGAGATCTGCAGGGACATCTTCCGGGAAAATCAGCACCGCATCAAGATTAAAAAAGAGGCGGTGGCAGTCCGGAACCTGGTCAACATTTTTCATACCACCCTGCAGATCTCCAATGAAAAGGGATTCCAGAACATGAGCCTGCGGGATTTAAGCCGGAGTTCCGGGCTTTCCATGGGCGCCCTGTATTCGTATTTCGCCAGCAAGGACGAGCTTCTCTGCATGATCCAGAATCAGGGCCAGCGCATTATCCAAAAGGTCCTGGCCCGGCGCGTGGACCCGGCAGATCCCCCGAAAATCCGGCTGCGGGCCGCAATCCGCACCCACCTGTATCTCACCGAGGTAATGCAGCCCTGGTTTTATTTTTCCTACATGGAGGCCAAGAATCTCAGTAAAGAGCAGCGGAAAAAAACGATTGAAAGCGAGCTTTTCACAGAGGAGATGCTCATGGAGATTCTGGCCGAGGGGGTGGAAAACAAGGAGTTTGCCGTGGAAAACCCCACCCTGACCGCATCTGTGATCAAGGCCATGCTCCAGGACTGGTATCTCAAGCGTTGGAAATACAGTCACAGGCAGGTTTCGGTTCAGGCCTATGCGGATTTTGTTATCGGGTTCGTGGAATCCGTGGTCCGGAAAAGCCCGGAGAGCCGCTCCTGATAATCCGTCAGGATCGCGTGGGCATCTGCGGGCGTGGTGATTCCGGTGATGGCTTCGCGGTAACGGCTGGCCTCTGGCAGCCCCTTTAACAGCCAGCCCAGGCGGCTGCGCATGAGCCGGCAGGCATGGGTTTGCCCGTAGCAGTCAATCATATCCGTCACATATTGTTTTATCACGGAAAAACGCATTTCCAGGTCCGGCGCCGTAAGCGGGCGGCCGGCAATAAGATCGTGGACCTGGGAGAAAATCCACGGGTTCCCGATTGCCGCCTTTCCGATCATCACCGCGTCACAGCCGGTCTCTTCCATCATCTTCAGGGCGTCTTCGGGCTGCCGGATATCGCCGTTTCCGATAACGGGTATGGAAAGCGCCCGGACCACTGCTGCAATGATGCGCCAGTCTGCTTTTCCGGAGAATTTCTGCCCGGCTGTGCGCGGATGCACGGCCACGGCATCCACTCCGCATGCCTGGGCCGTTTTGGCAATGTTCACGGCATCTTCTCCGGAAGTGTCCCACCCGCTGCGGATTTTAATCGTCACGGGGATGTCAGCGGCCTGCCGGACGGCGCGGATGACAGCTTCGGCCAGTTGGCGGTCCCGCATTAATCCGGCACCGGCGCCGGTTTTGACGATTTTTTTGACCGC
Organism: Desulfobacterales bacterium; assembly: GCA_046537995.1. GTDB lineage: Bacteria > Desulfobacterota > Desulfobacteria > Desulfobacterales > Desulfosalsimonadaceae > Desulfosalsimonas. The sequence continues at coordinate 252 of JBKHJS010000255.1, read as the reverse complement.
GCAGCCGGAATTGATGTCTATGATGTCTGCACCCGCTTTTTGGGCCAGCTGCGCGGCTTTTGCCATGATATCCGGCTTTGCGCCGAAGATCTGAACGCTGAACGGTTTTTCACATGCCGTATGCCGCAGCATGTCAAAGGTTTTGCCGGAATCGTGGTACAGGCCGCTTGCGCTGATCATCTCCGAGCACACCAGCCCGCAGCCCCTTTTCTTGATCATCCTGCGAAAGGGCGAATCCGTAATACCTGCCAT
>JBKHJS010000068.1:0-11367 GCA_046537995.1 Desulfobacterales bacterium | reverse complement strand
AAACCGCGATCCCGGCCGCCATTCTGCTGGCAGTGGGGGGATTTTTCTTTTCCGTGGGGCTGCGGGTATTTCGCTGGCATTGAATGCGGCCGGAAGCCCGCATTCTTTTAACACGAAGCACACGAAGTCTTTGTTTTTTTAAGTTTTCCTCTTCGTGATCTTCATGAGCTCCGTGGTTCCGGAACCTTTTTCCCTGGGTGGCAAAGATATCTGTTGCAATTGCGGTGTAAAAATATTATGATCTTAAAATTAATATTAATTTGGTTTCGTGTCTGAATGAGAACCGGCCTTTCGCCATATATCTGCGCGGGGCTTAAATTTTAAACCTTGCCGTATCCGGCATATACTTGACGGTTAAAATTTCGCCTTCCTTGATTTCAGAGAAAATCTCCGGCTTTCCTTCCGGCACCGTAATGCATTCAAGCACAACAGAACGATCAGAAAAAAGGCAATTCATGAAAAAAAACCAATTGACGGCCGGGTCACATGGCGGCGATTCAGCGCGTGCGACTGATTCGCTAAGCGCCGCCGGCGCCGGGAGCCGCAGCAAAACTTCAAGCAACACAAAACGGCAGATGTCTGACGCGACCAGTTCCGAAACCGGGCAGTGGGATGTATCCGAATTCCAGGTTTCCCCTGCAGCGGGCAGGACCCGGTTTCACGATTTCGATCTGCCCGATCCGATAATGCGCGCCATAAGCGACCTGGAATTTGAATATTGCACGCCGATCCAGGCCGAGATCATGCCGGCCGCGCTTGCCGGAAAAGACGCCAGTGGCCGTGCTCAGACCGGGACGGGCAAGACGGCGGCATTTTTGATTTCCCTGATGACCCGGATTTTGCAGAATCCCGCGGATGGAAAAAGAAAAAAAGGCACGCCCCGGGTGCTCATACTTGCGCCCACCCGGGAACTGGTGCTTCAGATCACAGACGAGGCCCGGCAGCTGGCGGAGTACACCAATATCCGGATTGTACCGGTTTTCGGCGGCATGGACTATGTCAAACAGCAGAATCAACTGGGATCGGATCCCCTGGATATCGTGGTGGCCACCCCGGGGCGGCTGTTGGATTTTCACCGCAAGCACGTGGTGACGCTCAATGAGATCGAAGCCCTGGTGATCGACGAGGCCGACCGCATGCTGGACATGGGATTCATTCCGGATGTCCGCAAAATTATCCGCAGTACCCCGCCAAAGGGACAGCGCCAGACCCTGCTGTTTTCGGCAACGCTTACCCAGGAGATCATGCGGCTTTCCGAGCAGTGGACAAAAGAGCCGGTCACCGTGGAAATCGAGCCCGAGCAGGTGGCCGTGGACACCGTGGAGCAGATTGTCTACATCGTGACCATGGAGGAAAAATTCGGACTGCTCTACAATATCATTGAAAAAAAGGAACTCGACCGGGTTCTGATCTTCTGCAACCGCAAGGACGAGGTGCGGCGCCTGACCCAGACCCTGTCGCGCTACGGAATAAATTGTGACATGATTTCCGGGGACGTGGATCAGAAAAAGCGCATGTCCCGCCTCAATGCCTTTAAGACCGGAAAAATCCGGGTGCTGGTGGCAACCGACGTGGCCGGCCGGGGGATTCACATCGAGGGGATGAATCACGTGATCAATTTTACGCTCCCCCACGATCCCGAGGATTATGTCCACCGCATCGGCCGGACCGGCCGGGCCGGGGAACTGGGTACCTCAATTAGTTTTGCCGACGAGGATGACGCCTTCTACATCCCGGCCATCGAGCAGTACCTGGGCCGCAAGCTTGACTGCATTGAGCCGCCGGATAAGTGGCGGGTCATGCCCGAGGCGCCCCCGCGGAAAAAGGGAGATGACCCGGAAGATATTTTCAGCCGTGCCCCCCGGAAAAAAAGAAGCTCCGGCGGAGGCCCCAGGCGGGGCCGCAGACGGAACTAATCCCCGTAAAGCGCCTTGTATGCCCGTTCAATCCGGAGCTTGTGATGGGCCTCTTCTTTTGCCAGCCCGATAAAAAGCAGGCTCATGGCGTGATCCTCAGAGTTTTCCGCCAGCATGGAATATAGCCGGTGGGACTTGTCCTCCCGCTTCATGGCCAGAAGCAGCGCATCCCGGAAGTCCGGATCTTTTTCCAGAGAGGCTTCCGGTGCGTTTTCGGCAAGCGCAAGATCGTTGATCGGTTTTATAATGTTGGCAAAAATCCGTTCCAGCCCCTCGGCCTCCAGGTTTTCCAGGGTTTGACGGTGTTTTTCCTCCTCGTGGGCAAAATCCATGAAAATCTGCTTCATGAAGGTGTCTGTTGTCTGCCGGGCCAGTTCGAGGTAGAACCGGCGCGCGTCTTCTTCCCGTTGGGCGGCAAAAGCGAGGACTTCTGCAAAGGTTTGGAATCCTGACTGCATTGAAAAATCCTTTCGGAATGTGCATATTTGAGAAAGTATGAAATCCGGGTTTGAATTTACGGAATTTGTCCGCAAATTGCAACATCAATGAAAACCGGGAACAGGCCAACATTTCCCGGCGGAAAGGAGGAAACCAGAAATGGAGTATACAGAGATCTACGGGCTGGCGCAGAAAGCAACCCGGGTCGGCCTGGGCACCTGGGCCATCGGCGGATGGATGTGGGGCGGCACCGATGCGGACCAGTCCATCAGAACCGTTCACGCGGCCCTGGACCAGGGTGTGAACCTGATTGACACGGCACCGGTATACGGTTTCGGCACCTCCGAGGAACTCGTGGGCAAGGCCGTATCCCAGTACGGCGGCAGGGAAAATATCATTCTGGCCACCAAGGTCGGGCTGGAATGGGATGACGCCAAAAAGGGGGTCTGGCGCAATTCTTCTCCCGAGCGCATCCGGCAGGAAGTCGAGGACAGTCTCAGGCGCCTTCGTACGGATTACATTGATATTTACCAGATCCACTGGCCCGATCCCCGGGTGCCCATCGAGCAAAGCGCACAGACCATGGCCGAGCTCAAAAAGGAAGGCAAGATCCGGGCCGCCGGGGTCAGCAACTACACCCCGGAGCAAATGGATGCCTTTCGCTCGGCATGTGAGCTGTCTGTCTGCCAGCCGCCGTACAATATTTTTGAACGTGCCATTGAAAGCGAGATCCTGCCGTACTGCGTCAAAAACGGCATTGCCACCCTGACTTACGGCGCCCTGTGCCGCGGCTTGCTGACCGGGAAAATGACCCGGGATCAGCAGTTTACCGGTGATGATTTGCGGAAGATGGATCCTAAGTTTAAGCAGCCCCGGTTTGACCAGTACCTGGAGGCCGTGGACCGGCTGCGGGAGCTGGCCCATTCCAGGGATGGCAAGCAGTTGCTGCACCTGGCGGTGCGTTTCGTGCTGGACCAGGGCGCCAGCGTGGCCCTGTGGGGCGGCCGCCGGCCCGAGCAGATGGAACCGCTGCCCGGGATTTCCGGGTGGGAGCTTTCTGCCGAAGATCTCCAGGAAATCGACCGAATCCTGGAGCAGGCCGTGACCGATCCCGTGGGTCCCGAGTTCATGGCCCCGCCCGCCAGAAAATCCGGATAAACCGCCATCACAGCCCTGTCGGGCCCCGAGGGCTGCGCCAAGCCTTCCCGATCCAGATGGTTTGTCTTTGAATCCCAAGGCCTTTGAAGCCTTCGGGTAATAGATGTGGGGAACTTGCCGCGGGGTCTGGACACGGGCCGGCCGGCGGGGATGATTTGTGAGATGCATTGAGCGCGCCAGCGGTCAGCATTCGAACAAATTATACCCGCCGGCTGGCCCGTGCGAAAACCCTTGAAGCCCCATGTATTTTTTGCAGGGCCTGACAAAATTGAAAGCTCCTGGAAAAACCCCGGTCTTCAAATTCGTTGTCGCAGTCGGGATCGGGTTTTTTTCTATCGATCCCGATCCCGATCCCGATACCGATCCCGATCCCGATACCGATCCCGATTTTGGCAAAGGAAAGAGGTGCGGGAGGGTGGAAGGGTATGTTGCGGTATGGAATTTTGGGTAAAGTTTGGGCCGGCAGGTCGAAACACAAGGGTATGGATTTCGATATTTGCTCTTGACGGATTTGCCCGCACCCTTTATGGGAAAGTGCATGAAAGCAGTTGCATCCGGGTGCGGAAGCACCCGGGCAGAAGCGTCAAAGGAGGATTTTCTGCATGTCCGTGCCCAACCTGATTTCCGGGCTGATTCCGGAAACAGAGCAGAAGGATTTTTCCGATTTTATTTATCTGCTCAGCAGCGGGGAGAAAAAATACCTGCTGCGCAACGATATCTGGCTTGAGTGGGTGAAATGGTGCCGGGACAATAGCAAGGAGGAAGATTTTACCGCCAATTCCGCCATTGCCCGGTTTTTGGCCCGGGTACCGGAAATGCTGTTTCCCGACAGCATTGCCCTGATCCTGCACCGCTACACCATGGGGCGGTACCGGATTTATCGGCTCAGCGCCAACCGGGATCACATGGAAGAGATCTCGATCAACCGCTACCTGGACTACAAAGATGCCTATGTGCTGGGCAACCGGGCCGGGGCCAACCGCGATGATGCCCTGGAGCTCGATTTCATGCCGTTCTACGATTACGCCCCAACCATCCGCAACGTCCGGAACGTGGGCAACGGCATCAGCTTTTTAAACAAGTACATGTCCAGCAGTCTGTTTCACAATCCAGACGAGTGGGGCAGAAAACTCTTCGAGTTTGTGCGGATTCACAGTATCAACGGCCAGCAGTTGCTGGTCAACCCGGATATCCTGGAGGGACTCGATGATTTTCTCTCCGCCCTGGAGCAAATCATTGACGAGCTGGCCGACCAGGATCCCGAGACTCCGTATGATCAGCTCAAACCGCACCTGAAAAGCCACGGTTTTGAACCCGGCTGGGGGCACAACGCCGGACGGGTCCGGGAAACCATGGCGCTGCTGCACGGGCTTTTTCACGAGCCGCGCAGTGCAGACCTGGAGGAATTCATTTCCCGGGTGCCCATGATTTCAAAAGTCGCCATTATTTCCCCCCACGGCTGGTTTGCCCAGGAAAACGTGCTGGGCAAGCCGGACACCGGGGGACAGGTGATCTACATCCTCGACCAGGTGCGCGCCCTGGAGACGCACCTCATCCGCGAATTTGAACGGGCCGGCATAGACGTCACCCCCCGGGTGGTGGTGGTGACCCGCCTGATTCCGAATGCGGGCAGCACTTCCTGCAACCAGCCCAAGGAAGACATTGTCGGCACAAAGCATGCCTATATCCTGCGCCTTCCGTTTTACGACAGCCAGGGCCGCCTGCTGGAAGACTGGGTATCCAGGTTTAAAATATGGCCGTATCTGGACCGGTTTGCCTCGGACTGCGAGCGGGATTTGATGGCCGAGTTTGAGGGCCGGCCGGATTTGATCATCGGCAACTACTCGGACGGCAACCTGGTGGCCACCCTGCTTTCGGAACGGCTGGACGTGATCCACTGCACCATCGCCCATGCGCTGGAAAAAACCAAGTACCTGTTTTCAGATCTGTACTGGCATGACATGGAGCCGGATTATCATTTTTCCTGCCAGTTTACCGCAGACCTGCTCTCCATGAACAAATCCGACTTCATTATCACGAGCACTTACCAGGAGATTGCAGGAACCGAGACCCGGTTCGGACAGTACGAGTCCTACCAGTTCTACACCATGCCCGGGCTCTACCAGGTGGTCAACGGGATCAACCTGTTTAACCCGAAGTTCAACGTGGTGCCCCCGGGCGTGGACGAGGCCAATTATTACCCGTATTTTGAGACCGAGCGCCGGGCGTCCAGCCGGCGCAGCTCCTGGGAAAAGCGTATTTTTACAGAGGAAAGCACGGACGTATACGGCCAACTGGCAGATCCGCAAAAACCCCCGATCTTTACGATGGCGCGCCTGGACCGGATCAAAAATATCACCGGGCTGGTCGAAGCTTTTGCCATGCATTCCGAATTGCGGGAACGCTGCAACCTGATCGTGGCCGCAGGGACCATTCACCTGGGGGAATCCGAGGATACCGAGGAGCAGAGCGAGATCCTGCGGATGTATGAACTCATTGACAAGTATGACCTGGACGGCCATATCCGCTGGCTGCCGAGCGTGCCGAAACAGGAAACCGGTGAGGTTTACCGGATCATTGCAGACAACCGGGGCATGTTCGTCCAGCCCGCGCTTTTTGAAGCCTTCGGGCTGACCGTGCTCGAGGCCATGCAATGCGGCCTGCCCATCTTCGGCCCCGTATTCGGCGGTCCTTCGGAGATCATCCGCGACGGCGTCAGCGGATATCTCATGAACACCAGCCGGCCGGACCTGATCGCAGATGTGATATGGAAGTTTGTCACTGAATGCGACAAGGATCCCGAAAAATGGCAGAAGATTTCTGAAAAGGGCATGGAGCGGGTGCAGGAGAAATTCACCTGGAAACAGTACAGCAACAAGCTCTTCAGCCTGACCAAGCTCTACGGGTTCTGGCGCTATACCGAGTCCCAGGCCGGCATGGTCAAGCTTCACCGCTACTGCGACCTGCTGTATCACCTGTTTTTAAAGCCGCGGGCAAAAGACATGGAGCATTACTGAACCGGGGCGGTGATAAAGGCCCTATATACCCATGAACTTGCCGGCAATGTTTTTCATGATCTCATTGGTGCCGGCAAAGATCGGCATGACCCGCACGTCCCGGAAGCCGCGGGCAATGGGGCAGGACTCGAAAAAACCGTAGTCGCCGTATAAGTCCATGCATCTCTGCGCGGTTCGCTTGGCCAGGTCCGTGATCCAGTACTTGGCCATGGAAGTTTCCACCACCACTTGTTCGCCGCCTGCATGCTCGGCAATGAGCTTGTCAAGAAACGTCCGGCCCAGCTTGACCTCGGTGGTCATTTCCACCAGGGCGAACTGGCATGCCTGATGCTTTGCCAGGGGCTTGCCGCCGGCGTCTTTGGTCTGCTTGCAGAAGTCCGTGGTGAGCTCCACCATCATTTCGGCTGCTGACTGGGCGCCGATGGCTGTCACCAAGCGTTCCTGCTGCAGTTTCTCCATGAGCATGCCGAAGCCGGCCCCGGGCTCGCCCAGGCGGTTTTCTTCGGGTATCCGGCAGTTGGTGAAAAACAGCTCTGCGGTGTCCTGGCTGTGAAATCCCATTTTTTCCAAATGCCGGCCCCGCTTGAATCCCGGGGTGCCGTCCTCCACGAGAAACAGGGACACGGCCCGGTAGGGGTCATCCACGCCGGCTTCCTTGGCCGCAATGATCACCAGGTCGGAGTTGATCCCGTTTGAAATAAAGGTCTTGGAGCCGTTTAAGACGATTTCGCCGTTGCTTTGTTCGGCCGTGCTGGACATGCCGGCAAGATCGCTGCCCGCATCCGGCTCTGTCATGGCCACTGCCGTGATAATGTCGCCTGAAACGCATCCGGGCAGGTATTTCTTTTTCTGGGCCTCGCTGCCAAAGGCTTCAATATAGGGTACCACCACGTCGCTGTGCAGCGCGGAGGCCAGGCCGGTATGGTTGGTTCTGGCCATTTCCTCGGCGGCGATCACGGAATAGAGAAAATCCCCGCCCATGCCGCCGTATTCGGGTTTGACCGCCGTGCACAAAAATCCCTGCCGGCCCAGTTCTTTCCAGGCCCACTTGGGGGTGATGCGCTCTTTTTCCCACTGCTCCACGTGAGGCAGAATTTCTTCCTGCAGAAATCTGCGCATCCGCTGTCGAAATTCATGGTGCTGGTCTGTGTATTGCAATATTTCCATGGGGGCGGATTCTCCCGGTTTTACTTTCGCCTGCCGATAAGGCCGCCGGCAATGACGTCTTTTAAGGCTGCCGGCGGGCCCATGAATATTTCCAGGGTCTTGGCGTCCCTGTAGAAATGTTCGATTTCATACTCGGTCATGTATCCATAGCCGCCCAGCAGTTGAACGGCTTCGTCCGCGACTGCCATGGCCGCTGATGTGGCAGTGAGCTTGGCCTGGGCCGCGGTTTTTGCGTCGCACCGGTTTGCATCAAAGGCGGCGGCCGCACTGTAGACCGTGCATCTGGCCGCATCAATCCGGGCAGCCATGTCTGCAAGTTTATGCCGGGTAACCTGGAAATCAACCAGCTTTTTCCCGAACTGCCGGCGCTGCTTGGTATAGCTCACGGCCCGGTCACAGGCGCCCTGGGCGATGCCCAGGGCCATGGCTGCGGTCTGGATCCGGGATTCATCAATAAAGCATTGTGCCAGCCGCGCCCCGGCGCCGGTTTTGCCGATTTTGTTTTCTGCGGGTACCCGGACGTTTTCAAACGTGACATGGGCAAAATCAATCAGGTTACCGCCCAGGCTCGGGCCTGCGGGTGCTGCGGCAATACCCTGGGAACCGGCATCCGCAACGATCAGGGAAAGGTTGTTTTTCGGGGTCTCCGCATCCGGGCCGGTTTTGCACAGAACCACGTAGAATCCGGCGCTTGCGCCGTTTGGCACGTATGTCTTGGTGCCGTTTAAAATCCACGCATCTTCGTGCTCTGCAGCCGTGGTTTCAATTCCGGACAGCTCGTATCCGGGGCTGTGTTCAAACAAGGCGGCGGCCGCACGCATTTTTCCGGCAGCCACAAGGGGGAGGTACTTTTCGGCAGGGGGGCCGGTTTCAAACCGGAAAAGGCATTCCGCGCCGAACCCGGCCAGCATCAGGGCAATACCCGCGGCAGAGTCCTGCTTGCACATCTGTTCAGCGGCAAGGACGTAGTCGAGCAGGGCCATCCCCCCGCCGTCGTATGCTTCCGGAAAATGAATGCCAGAAAACCCGAGTTCAGCGGATTTTTTCCAGATTTGAAAAGGAAATTCCCCGCTGCGGAGCAGGTCAAGAATGGTTTCCTTGTCAAATTTGCCCCTGGCAAATTCCCGTACCGCCTTTTGGATTTCCTTCCGGGACTTGTCGAGCGCAAATTCCACGTGCGGCTCCTTTTATCAAATAAATGCTTCCAGCAAATGATGGATAATTGATAAAAGATGTGGTTTCAAATGTCAAGGCATTTGCGTTCAAAGCCGCCCGGGTTATTGTTTCCCTGTGGAATCGGTTTTCATCTGAAGGGAAAGAAGCCGGCTTTCCATGTTTGCCAGCATGTCCCGCATCTGCATGGACATATCGGCGTATTTCCGGGTCAGTTCCCCGCGATAATCCTCATGCAGCTTGTTGATTTTGTGCTGCATCTGCTTGAGGTATTTCATGCGCATGTCCCACAGCTTCTTGATGCTGTCAAACTGCTGCTGGGATCCGGTCCGGGCCGCCTCGGAGTACTGGTTGACCATTGCGGTGAATTGCCGGTATTTTTTGTCCAGGATATCCGCGATTTTTTCCTTTTTCAGGGTCTGCCGGGTAATGGTGTGATAATGGTGCCCGTAAATGGCAAATGTCACTGCCTCGCCGAACAGATCCCGGTTTTTGAACAGGTTGCGAGCGAGATATTTCAGGTAATTTGCGCCATACGGGGTAAACGGTTGCCGGAAGAGGGAGCCGAGAAAAATTTTTACTTCTTCGAACCGGATTTTGCGCTCGTAGAATTCCCGGTGTTCGATCCGGTCGAGCAGATGGCTGCACCTGTCAAAATAGTTCTTCAGCCGGAAATCGTAGAGATGCGACAGGATCTTTCTGTATCCGCTGCGCAGGGTCTCCGGATCCATAATGGTTTTAAAATTGGTCTCCGTGCTGTGGGTGTTGTTGCCGCAGGACTGGCCCACTATGCGCCCCTCGGCTTCCAGGCGATCATAGAGCCTGGTTCCGGGAAGCGCGTTTAACAGGCCGATCATGGCCTGGGGAATGGCGTTTTTCTGGATGAAATCAATCTGCTGATCAAAAATATCCGGGGTGTCATTGTCAAATCCCAGGATAAATCCGGCCAGCACCTCGATGCCGTTTTTCTGGATGGTTCTGACCGCGGCTTCCATGTCGGATTTGAGATTCTGGGTCTTGCCGGTCTCTGCCAAGCCCTCGGGGCTGGGGGTTTCAATGCCGATAAAAACGGAGTTGAATCCCGCCTCGCGCATCCCGGTCATCAGGTCGGCATCGTCAGCCATGTTGATACTGGCTTCGGTAAAGAAGTGGTATGGATAGTCGTGTTCTTCCTGCCACGCCTTCAGCGCGGGCAGCAGTTCCCGTTTGACCCGGCCCTTGTTGCCGATGAAGTTGTCGTCCACGAGAAACACGGCGCCTTCCCAGCCCAGATCGCGCAGGGCCTCGAGTTCCGCGATCAGCGTGTCGGCGGATTTGAGCCGCGGCCGGTTGCCGTAAACCGTCCAGATGTCGCAGAATTCGCAGTGAAACGGGCATCCCCGGGAATACTGGATCGCCATGGAAGCATACTTGTCCAGGTCCAGGAGCTCGAACCTGGGTACCGGGTTCTTGGAGATATCCGGACGCCGGGGCATTTCATAGACGGTCCTGGCGGTGCCGTTGTCCAGTTCGCTTAGAAAATCCGTTAGGGTGGCATCCACTTCGCCGCGCAGTATATGGTCCACACCCGTGATTTCATCATGGCTGTTGGTCGCATAGGGGCCGCCGGCCACAACGGTTTTCCCCATTTGGTTGCATCGCCGGACCACTTCTTCCATGGACTGTTTCTGCACGATCATGGCGGAGATAAATACGGCATCCGCCCACTCCAGGCTCTGGTCATCCAGGTCCGTGATATTCATGTCCACGAGCTTCAGTTCGTAATCCGCCGGAAAATGGGCGGCTATGGTAAGCAGCCCCAGCGGTGGCATGACGCTTTGCTTTTTGACGAATTCAAGTGCGTATTTGTAGCTCCAGTAAGTATTTGACGGGACGTGCGGGTAAACCAACAGGATTTTGCGATGCTTTGTCATTTTATGTGTTCCTCCCTGGGTATTTGCACCGGTTGGGGGTTGCATTGACTGAACTTGGATGTCTTAATTATTTACAATAATGCTTTGACCCGGGTTTGACAACACGAAACCCCGATTTGAACGATGCAAAAAATAAAAAATTATATTTTATTATTCGAAATCCGTTCAGCGCCCGAACCCTCCTGCTACCGGGCGAGCATTTCCAGGTCCGCGGCGATGTCCCGGCTCGTGGTGGTCAGCCCGGCCTCTGCTGCCGTGCCAATGGCTTTGATGTCGGTATGCCGGGTTTGCCGGGAGTTTTTCGTTTATCCGTTTGATATCCGGATGAATCAAAAAATTTTTATAACAAAAATCCACGGGGCAATGCAAACCAAAGCGCTCCAGGTGGGAGATCTCCGGTGAGCCGGAATTAAACACTTTTGCATGTGGCGCCGGCTGTAACACCGATTATTCCGGAAGGCGTATTTTTGTATCCCTGGCGATTTTAAACACCGAGGAAAAAGAGAATACGGCTTTTTCCTCCGCGTTGAAAACGGTGGCTTCACCTTCCAGTGTTCTGCCTTCCTGCCGGGTCACCGCGGCCCT